>NZ_JAAGLX010000060.1:0-40113 GCF_010548325.1 Streptomyces sp. SID13666
ATAGTGTTTCGGTGGTCATAGCGTTAGGGAAACGCCCGGTTACATTCCGAACCCGGAAGCTAAGCCTTTCAGCGCCGATGGTACTGCAGGGGGGACCCTGTGGGAGAGTAGGACGCCGCCGAACAATTATTACGAGGCCTGGCCTCGGATCTTCGATCCGAGGCCAGGCCTTTTTGTCGTCTGGGGTAGGGTCGGGTGGAATCATCGGCACGTACATACAGGAGGGGCCCCCGGTGGAGGTCCAGGAGACACGGGTGCAAACGGATCGGATCTTCACGATCCCCAACATCCTGAGTATGGCTCGCCTGGTGGGCGTTCCGGTGTTCCTGTGGCTGATCCTGTGGCCGGAGTTCGGCGGTCCGAAGGCCGACGGCTGGGCTCTGCTGGTGCTCGCGCTCAGCGGCATCAGCGACTATCTGGACGGCAAGCTCGCGCGGCGGTGGAACCAGGTCAGCAATCTCGGCCGGCTCCTCGACCCGGCCGCGGACCGGCTGTTCGTACTGTCCACCCTGATCGGGCTCACCTGGAGGGACATCCTCCCCTTGTGGCTGCCGTTGCTCCTGTTGGCCAGGGAGGTGATGATGGGGGTAATGCTCCTGATCCTCCGGCGGCACGGATACGGGCCGCCGCAGGTGAACTTCGTGGGCAAGGCAGCCACCTTCAACCTGATGTACGCCTTCCCGCTGTTGTTGCTGAGTGATGGCAGCGGATGGCTCGCCACGCTGGCCGCAATTTGCGGATGGGCGTTCGCCGGATGGGGTACAACTCTGTACTGGTGGGCAGGGATCCTCTATGTAGTGCAGGTCCGCAGACTTGTGCGGATGGACGCCACGGCTGATTGAGCCGCAAGGAGGACTTTTCCGACATGAAGGCCGTCGTGATGGCCGGCGGTGAAGGCACGCGCCTTCGCCCAATGACCTCGAGTATGCCCAAGCCCCTGCTGCCGGTTGCGAACCGGCCGATCATGCAGCACGTGCTGACGCTGCTCAAGCGGCACGGTCTCACCGAGACCGTGGTGACCGTGCAGTTCCTCGCATCCCTCGTCAAGAATTACTTCGGGGACGGCGAAGAACTTGGCATGGAGCTCACCTACGCCAATGAGGAAAAGCCACTCGGGACAGCCGGGAGTGTGAAGAACGCCGAAGAGGCGCTCAAGGACGACTCCTTCCTTGTGATTTCGGGCGATGCGCTCACGGACTTCGACCTCACCGAGCTCATCGAATTCCACAAGGAAAAGGGCGCACTTGTCACCGTATGCCTGACGCGGGTGCCCAACCCGCTGGAGTTCGGCATCACGATCGTGGACGAAGAGGGCAAGGTCGAGCGCTTCCTGGAGAAGCCGACCTGGGGTCAGGTCTTCTCCGACACCGTCAATACGGGCATCTACGTCATGGAGCCCGAGGTCTTCGACTACGTGGCCGCCGACACGTCCGTCGACTGGTCGAGCGATGTCTTCCCGCAGTTGATGAAGGAAGGCAAGCCGGTCTACGGCTTCATCGCCGAGGGCTACTGGGAAGACGTCGGCACGCACGAGAGCTACATCAAGGCGCAGGCGGACGTCCTCGAGGGCAAGGTCGATGTGGATCTCGACGGCTTCGAGATCTCGCCGGGCGTCTGGGTGGCCGAAGGTGCCGAGGTCAGCCCCGACGCGGTACTGCGCGGTCCGCTGTACATCGGGGACTACGCGAAGGTCGAGGCCGGAGCGGAGATCCGCGAGCACACGGTCATCGGCTCGAACGTGGTCGTCAAGTCCGGGGCGTTCCTGCACAAGGCCGTGATTCACGACAACGTCTACGTCGGCCAGGGAACGAACCTGCGCGGCTGTGTGGTCGGCAAGAACACCGACATCATGCGGGCGGCGCGGATCGACGACGGTGCCGTGATCGGCGATGAGTGCCTGATCGGCGAGGAGTCGATCATCGCGGGCAACGTCCGCGTCTATCCGTTCAAGACCATCGAGGCCGGCGCGTTCGTCAATACGTCGGTCATCTGGGAATCGCGGGGCCAGGCGCATCTGTTCGGTGCGCGCGGTGTCTCGGGAATCCTGAACGTGGAGATCACCCCGGAACTGGTCGTCCGGCTGGCCGGTGCCTACGCCACCACGCTGAAGAAGGGGTCCACGGTCACCACGGCCCGCGACCACTCCCGTGGTGCGCGAGCGCTGAAGCGCGCGGTGATCTCGGCCCTGCAGACCAGCGCCATCGACGTCCGGGACCTGGAGAACGTCCCGCTGCCGGTGGCCAGGCAGCAGACGGCGCGCGGCAGCGCCGGCGGCATCATGATCCGGACCACCCCCGGCACCCCGGACTCCGTCGACATCATGTTCTTCGACGAGCGCGGCGCGGACCTGTCGGCGGGCGGTCAGCGCAAGCTGGACCGGGTCTTCGCCCGCCAGGAGTACCGGCGTGCGTTCCCCGGTGAGATCGGGGACCTGCGCTTCCCGTCGAGCGTTTTCGACTCCTACACGGGTTCGCTGCTGCGGGCCGTCGACACCTCGGGTGTCGCGGAGTCGGGGATGAAGGTCGTCGTGGACGCGGCGAACGGCAGCGCGGGGCTGGTGCTGCCGAGCCTGCTCGGACGGCTGGGCGTCGACGCGTTCACCATCAACCCCGGGCTGAACGAGGCCCGGCCGACGGAGACCGCGGACGAGCGCCGGTCCGGGCTGGTGCGGCTGGGCGAGATCGTCGCCTCGGCGCGCGCCGCCTTCGGTGTCCGGTTCGACCCGGTCGGTGAGCGGCTGTCGCTGGTGGACGAGCGCGGCAGGATCGTCGAGGACGACCGGGCGCTGCTGGTGATGCTGGACCTGGTCGCGGCCGAACGGCGCAGCGGACGGGTGGGACTGCCGGTCACCACGACCCGTATCGCCGAGCAGGTGGCGGCGTACCACGGTACGCAGGTGGCGTGGACGACGACGTCGCCCGACGACCTCACACGGGTCGGCCGGGCGGAGAGCACGATCTTCGGCGGCGACGGCCGGGGCGGCTTCATCATCCCCGAGTTCAGCAGCGTCTTCGACGGGTCGGCGGCGTTTGTGCGGCTGATCGGTCTGGTGGCCCGTACCCAGCTCACGCTCAGCCAGATCGACGCCCGGATCCCGCGCGCCCATGTGCTGCGCCGCGATGTGGCGACACCGTGGGCGGTCAAGGGGCTCGTGATGCGGAGCGTGGTCGAGGCCGCGGGCGACCGGTCGGTGGACACCACCGACGGTGTCCGCGTCGTGGAGCCCGACGGCCGCTGGGTGATGGTCCTGCCCGACCCCGCGGAAGCGGTCACCCATTTGTGGGCGGAAGGGCCGGACGACGCGTCCGCCCAGGAACTGCTCGACGAGTGGTCGGCGATCGTGGAGGGCGCGGGTCGCTGATTCCGGGCCCGAACGGCGCGCCGTAAGGGGGCCGTTCGAGTGGAGCGGCCCCGACGTGCAACGATGTGCGGCATGCCGCAGCAGCACCAGGATGGGAGCAGCCCCAGCCCGAAGGCCCCGCCACGGCGCCCCGACGCCTCGATGTCGCTGCTGACCAACGTGATGGATCACAGCCTCGACGACGGCTACGCGGAGGCGGCGGAGCGTCGTGGCGTGGTGGGCAGCTCACGGCTGCCCACCACGCTGCGGGCCAAGCTGGGGCTCGCCGTGGGGCTGGTGCTGGCGGCGCTGGTCGTCACGCTCGGGGCCGCGCAGGCGAATGTCGCGGCGCCCACGGTGGCGCTGGAACGCCAGAAGCTGATCGAGCGCATCCAGTCCGGCACGAGCTCCGCGGACGCTCTGCAGAAGAACGTGGACCAGCTGCGCGACGAGGTCGACGCGAAGCAGCGCGCGGCCCTGGGCGACCAGGGCGTCGGCAGTACCGCCCTGGTGGCGCTGGAGGCGGGCGCCACGCCCGTCAAGGGTCCGGGGGTGAAGCTGGTCGTCGACGACGCCAAGGAGGCGTCGACGGGGAACGGCGGCGGGCCGCGGGAGAGCAACGGATTCTCCGACACCGGCCGGGTGCGCGACCGTGACATGCAGCGGATCGTCAACGGGCTGTGGGCGTCGGGAGCCGAGGCGATCTCCGTCAACGGCCAGCGTCTGACGGCGCTGTCGGCGATTCGTGCCGCCGGTGACGCCATACTGGTCGACAACAAGCCGCTGGCGCCTCCGTACACGGTGCTGGCGATCGGGGACGGCCAGCGGCTCAGCACGGCCTTCCAGGAGAGCGCGGACGGGCAGTATCTGCACGTACTGCAGCAGAGCTACGGGATTCGCGCGAGCATCTCCGCGGAGGACGAGGTGCGGTTGCCGGCCGCCCCCAGTCTGATCGTGCGCTACGCCAAGCCGGTGCCCGGCAACACGAAGGCGGACGCCGCCAGAACAGGGAAGGGTACGAAGTGATCGCCGTACTGGGCCTCGTCGTGGGAGTCGTGGTCGGACTCGTGGTCCGCCCCGTCGTGCCGACAGTGGTCGAGCCCTATCTCCCGATCGCCGTGGTCGCCGCGCTCGACGCCGTCTTCGGCGGTCTGCGGGCGATGCTCGACGGGATCTTCGACGACAAGGTGTTCGTCGTCTCCTTCCTCTCCAACGTGGTGGTGGCCGCGCTGATCGTGTTCCTCGGGGACAAGCTCGGTGTCGGCGCGCAGCTGTCCACGGGTGTGGTCGTGGTCCTGGGCATCCGGATCTTCTCCAACGCGGCTGCCATCCGCCGCCACGTCTTCCGGGCGTGACCGCCGTATGAGCGACGAAGAACTCCCCGAGCGCGCCGTGACGCCCGAGAGCGACGGCGTCCCCGAGAGCGCCGGAGCACCGGAGCGCGCCGAGACCCCGGAGCACTCCGGTGCCCCCGAGCCGGACGACGCGCCCGCGCGGCCCGGGAAGACCCTGCCGCCCGAGGTGCCTCCCGCCCCGGCACCGGACCCCGGGCCCGCCAAGCCGGCCCCCGGCGAGACCGGCCGGCAGCGGCTGCTGGCGGGGCTGTGGCCGCCGCGGCTGTCCCGGGCGCAGCTCATCGTCGCGCTGCTGCTGTTCGTGCTGGGTCTCGGGCTGGCCATCCAGGTGCGCTCCACCAGTGACAGCGGGGCCCTGCGGGGCGCCCGTCAGGAGGACCTGGTGCGCATCCTGACCGAGCTCGACAACCGCACGCAGCGGCTCCAGGACGAGAAGCGCCGGCTGGAGACCCAGCGCTCCGAACTGGAGACCAGCTCCAACCAGGCCGAGGAGGCCCGTAAGCAGACCGAGCAGAAGGCGCAGCAGCTCGGTGTGCTCGCCGGTACGGTCGCCGCGCAGGGCCCCGGCATCAATCTGACGATCGCGGACCCCAAGGGCGGCCTGGAGGCCGACAAGCTGCTGGACACCCTGCAGGAGCTGCGGGCGGCCGGGGCCGAGGCGATCCAGATCAACGATGTACGGGTCGTGGCCGACACATACTTCACCCAGGGTTCCGACGGCATCGAGATCGACGGCCACAAAGTCGTCCAGCCCTACCGGTTCAAGGTCATCGGAAATCCGCAGGACCTGGAGCCGGCGCTCAATATTCCTGGTGGAGTGGTGCAGACTTTGAAGAAGGAGCAGGCCACGGCGGATGTCGTCCGTTCTGAGAAGATCGTCGTGGACGCCTTGCGGCCATCGAAGCAGCCTGACTACGCTCGGTCGTCATCACAGTGACGCGGGGGGTCGGAACTTCGTCGGGGTGGTCCGTGTTGGAAACTGTGTGTAGCGAGGGTTCGTCCTGCCCCACGGGCGGGTCTGTTTCGGTCAAGGGGAATCGCCCGTGAAGTTGTTTGGGAAGTTGTTCGGCAAGAGCGCGCGGCAGGCCAAGCAGGCCGGTGATCCCGCTACCGCGCGTCATCGTGCCCCGCGCCACGGGCAGGAGGACGGCGCGGCCGAGGGGCGGCCGCTGTTCCGCGACGAGCCCGCCGGGGCCTACGGCGACATTTCGGGCGGACAAGGTGTGGCGTCTGTTGACCCTGCCGCGTCCGGCCGCATAGGTTTCGGAGAACCATCAACCTCAAGTACGGGTGGAGGGTTTCCCTCCGCTCCGTACGCTTCGAACGTCCCCGCGGTCGATCCGCGGCAGGAGGCTCAGTCCATGACGGCCTTGCCGGTATGCACGAGGTGCGGGCACACCAACGCGGAGGCGAGCCGCTTCTGCTCCAACTGTGGTGCGCCGCTGCGTGCCGGGGCTCCGTCCGAACGGCCGTCGGAGACCACGTCCACGATCTCGATCTCGGGGCTGGAGGCCTACGAGGCCGAGGCGACCGGTCAGATCGTGACGCCGTCGCTGTCCCCGGAGGCCCAGGCGGCCGTGGACGCGCTGCCGATCGGTTCCGCCCTGCTGGTGGTGCGCCGCGGCCCGAACTCGGGCAGCCGCTTCCTCCTGGACGGCGAACTGACCACGGCCGGCCGTCACCCGCAGAGCGACATCTTCCTGGACGACGTCACCGTCTCGCGCCGCCACGTGGAGTTCCGCCGGGCTGCCGACGGTGGCTTCACGGTCTCGGACGTGGGCAGCCTCAACGGCACGTATGTCAACCGGGAGCGGATCGACTCCGTGTCCCTGGCCAATGGCGACGAAGTCCAGATCGGTAAGTACCGACTGGTCTTCTACGCGAGCCAGGGCGGCATCTGAATCCCCTGGACTCCGTCCGGGGGGACCCTCAGGGAAGGCCCATGCTTAGAACACCGTCAGGCGGTGCCGGAAACGGCACCGCCACCGCGGACGGCCGGCTGCTCAGCATCGGGGCCGTGCTGACCCACCTGCAGGACGAGTTCCCCGAGGTCACCATCTCCAAGATCCGTTTCCTGGAGGCGGAGGGCCTGGTGGAGCCCCAGCGCACTCCTTCGGGCTATCGGAAGTTCGCGATGCGCGATGTGGAGCGGCTGGGCCATGTGCTGCGGATGCAGCGGGACCACTATCTGCCGCTGCGCGTGATCCGGGAGCATCTGGACGCGCTCGACCGGGGTGAGCAGATTCCGCTGCCGGGGCCGGGCGAGGCACGGGAGCTCGCGGACGGCACGGCGGCCACCGAAGGCTCCGGCGAGCTGCGGATCGGTCGGGAGGCACTGCTGGCCGCCACCGGCGCGGAGCCGGCCGACCTCGACCAGTGGGAGTCCTACGGCCTGGTGGAAGCCGGCCGTGACGGCGGTTACGACGCCGAAGCGGTGAATATCGGGAAGCTGATCGTCGACCTGGGCCGCTTCGGGCTCGAACCGCGCCATCTGCGCGCGGTGAAGGCCGCGGCCGACCGGGAGGTCGGCCTGGTGGAGCAGGTGGTCGCCCCGCTGCGGCGGCACCGCAACCCGCAGACCCGGACGCACGCCGAGACGACCGCCCGGGAACTGGCCGCGCTGTCGGTCCGTCTGCACGCCGCCATGGTCCAGTCCGCCCTTCGCCTGCGGCTCTTCTGAGAAGCTGTGCGATACCTGTCAAGTCCGCCGTGCGGGATGCTCGACTACCCAAACCGGCCGGGCACGTCCTAGGGTTACTGTGTGAACGAGCTCGACGTCGTGGGTGTCCGGGTCGAAATGCCCTCCAATCAACCGATCGTGCTCCTGCGCGAAGTGGGAGGCGACCGGTATCTACCCATCTGGATCGGGCCTGGGGAAGCCACGGCCATCGCCTTCGCGCAGCAGGGCATGACGCCTGCTCGCCCGCTGACCCATGATTTGTTCAAGGACGTGCTCGAAGCGGTCGGACAGACGCTCACCGAAGTGCGGATCACCGATCTGCGCGAGGGGGTCTTCTACGCCGAGCTGGTCTTCGCCAGCGGTGTCGAGGTCAGCGCCCGCCCGTCCGACGCCATAGCGCTGGCCCTGCGCACCGGAACGCCGATCTACGGCAGCGACGGAGTGCTGGACGACGCGGGGATCGCCATCCCGGACGAGCAGGAGGACGAGGTCGAGAAGTTCCGCGAATTCCTGGACCAGATCTCGCCGGAGGACTTCGGCACGAGCAACCAGTAGCGGGCTTTTTTGGCCCATCCGGCTAGCCGTTCCCCGTTCGGGGGCACGCGAAACCACTCTTGGGGTTGATATCACTCGGCGTGCCGAGTGTGGCGATCGTTGACGCACCCCGAGTGACTGCCTACCGTCGAGATGGAAAGTCCCGTTGGCACGTGCACGTGCCGACCGGGACGCGAAGGGACGGAGGGCGGCGTGAGAAGCACCGGCGACGGTATGGCCACGGGCGGCCCGTATCCCACCCGTGGGGCCTTGGCCCGGCAGCCCGCACCGGCCGGCGGTGCGGTGGCCGGCGCGGCGGAGCCCGAGACCGAGACGGTGGGGTACCGGGGGCCGACGGCGTGCGCGGCGACCGGCATCACCTACCGCCAGCTGGACTACTGGGCGCGTACGGGCCTGGTCGAGCCGAGCGTCCGGGCGGCCTACGGAACAGGCGCGCAGCGCCTCTACGGGTTCCGGGACGTGGTCGTCCTCAAGATCGTCAAGCGGCTGCTGGACACCGGGGTCTCCCTCCAGAACATCCGCACCGCCGTACGCCACCTGCGCACCACCGCACCCGCCGAGCTCACCCGGATGACCCTGATGAGCGACGGCGCCACCGTGTACGAGTGCACCTCGCCCGATGAGGTCGTCGACCTGCTCCAGGGCGGCCAGGGCGTCTTCGGGATCGCCGTCGGAGTGGTGTGGCGGGACGTCGAGAGCTCCCTCTCGCAGCTGCACGGCGAGCGGGTGGACACCGGTGAGACGCTGGCCGGCCACAACCCCTCCGACGAGCTGGCACGGCGCCGCAACCGCGTGGGGTGAACCGTTCGCCGTACGTCCGTACGGTGAATGTCAGTGCCGTGCGGGAGCATCGGTGACGTGAGAACCGCTCCGACGATCCTGCACCTGGACATGGACGCGTTCTACGCCGCGGTGGAACAGGCCTCCAAGCCGAGCCTGCGGGGCAAGCCGGTCGTGGTCGGCGGTCTCGGACCGCGCGGCGTCGTCGCGACCGCGTCCTACGAGGCACGTGTCCACGGCGTCCATTCGGCGATGGCCATGGCGCACGCACGGCGGCTGGCCCCCAATGCCGCCTACCTCATTCCCCGCTTCGACCTGTACCGGCGGGTCAGCGAGACCGTGATGGGGATCCTCGGGGAGCTGTCGCCGCTGGTGGAGCCGCTCAGCCTGGACGAGGCCTTCGTGGACCTGGAGGCGGGCGGGACGACCGAGGCCCCCCGTGAGGTGGCGGAGCGGGTACGGGCGCGGATCAGGGCCGCCACGGGGCTGACGGCCTCGGTGGGGCTCGCGGGCTCCAAACTGCTGGCCAAGATCGCCTCCGAGCAGGGCAAGCCGAATGGCCTGGTAGTGGTCGAGCCCGGCACCGAGCGGGCGCTGCTGGACCCGATGCCGGTCCGGGTCCTGCCGGGCGTCGGGCCCGCGACCGGTGAGCATCTGCGCCGCGCCGGGATCGGCACGGTCGGCGAGGTGGCGCTGGCCGGGGAGTCCGAGCTGGTGCAGCTGCTCGGCAAGGCGCACGGCGCCTCGCTCTACGCGATGGCCCTGGGCCTGGACAGCCGGCCCGTGGTCGCGGACCGGGACGCGAAGTCCGTCTCGGTGGAGGACACCTTCGACGTGGACCTCACCGACCGGTTCCGGGTGCGCTCGGAGCTCGACCGGCTCGCGGACCGCTGTGTTCGGCGGCTGCGGGAGGCCGGGCGGTCGGGCCGGACGGTGGTGATCAAGGTACGGAGCTACGACTTCAGCACCCTGACCCGGTCCGAGACCCTGCGGGCGCCCACGGACGACCCCGGAGTGGTGCGGGAGACCGCGCGGCGGCTGCTGGAGGCCGTCGACACGGCCAACGGGGTCCGGCTGCTGGGTGTGGGCGTCACCGGGCTCGCCGACTTCACACAGGAGGACCTGTTCGCCCAGGCCGCCGAGCTGGAGGCCGAGCTCGTGGCGGAGGCCGCAGCGGTGCGCGCTGCGGAGCAGGCCGAGCGGGAGGCGGCGGATCCGGAGGGCCGGCCGGCGCCGCCGGCGGAGCCCGCGCGGGCCGTGCGGTGGATGCCGGGGCAGGACGTGCGGCACACGGAGTTCGGTGCCGGGTGGGTGCAGGGCAGCGGCGTGGGGCGGGTGACCGTGCGCTTCGAGGAGCCGACGGACTGCGTACCGGGCCGGGTGCGGACGTTCGCCGTGGAGGATCCGGAACTGGAAGCGGCCGAACCGCTGCCGCTGGTGCCCTGACCTGGGCACTTGGTCTCCGGTCGCTCAGTCCTCGCCGGCCAGCCGGCCGAAGTCGTGGTCGCCGGCGCTGGGGGCCTCGGTCCCCGCGGACGGGACGTCCATGCCGTAGTGGTGGTAGAGCTGGATCTCCTGCTCGGGGGAGAGATGGCGGCCGACGCCGAAGTCGGGGGCGTCCTTGATGAGGGCCTTGGGGAAGGGGACCCGCAGCTGCCCGTCCACCACCTCGCTCGGCTCCAGCGGTACGAACGCGTCACGGCTGAACAGCCCGGTGCGTACCGCGGCCCACTCCGGCTGTCCGGTCGCGTCGTCGAGATACACCTCGTCGACCGTGCCGATCTTCGCCCCGTCGCTGTCCAGGGCCCGGCGGCCGATCAGGCTGCGGGGATCAATATCGGTCTGCACGGTCCCTCCAACAGATCGGTGCTGCTCTGCTAGACCAACCAAAGGCCACATTGGGGACGGTGTCGACTCGAGGGATCCACGAGGAATCCGCCCCCATCCCCGCTGGTAGGCTGAATGGCGGCTGCAGACCCCATGCGGGAGAGTCCTCCGAGATCGTGTCGGGGGCGCCGAAGGAGCAAATCCTCCCCGGAATCTCTCAGGCAACCGGTACCGCATGGATGAGGTCACTCTGGAAAGCAGGGCGGGCACCGGGCATGACTCATGCGCGGGACCCGGCCTCACCGACGGTGAAAGTCGTGCTTTAGGCAGCACGGTGAAGCTCTCAGGTTGTGATGACAGAGGGGGAGGCCGTTCGGGTGCCCGCGCCGCGGCACCCCTCGCAGGTCGTGTCAGACCAGGAGGCCTCCGTAGATGACTGCCCACCGCATCCCACTCTCCGAGCTCGAGAGCGGCATCCCGTTCGAACAGCGCCACATCGGCCCCGACGGCGGTGCCCAGGCCAAGATGCTGGCTCACGTCGGTTACGGCTCCTTGGACGAGCTCACGGCCGCCGCCGTGCCGGACACCATCAAGAGCGTCGAGGCGCTGCGGCTGCCCGCCGGCCGGACCGAGGCCGCGATACTCGCCGAGCTGCGTGACCTCGCGGACCGCAACCAGGTGCTGGCGCCGATGATCGGCCTGGGCTACTACGGGACGTTCACCCCGCCCGTCATCCTGCGCAATGTGATGGAGAACCCCGCCTGGTACACGGCGTACACGCCGTACCAGCCGGAGATCTCGCAGGGCCGGCTCGAGGCGCTGCTGAACTTCCAGACGGTCGTCGCCGACCTCACCGGGCTGCCGACCTCCGGAGCCTCGCTCCTGGACGAGGGCACCGCCGCCGCGGAGGCCATGTCGCTGGCCCGCCGGGTCGGCAAGGTGAAGCAGGGCGTGTTCCTGGTCGACGCGGACTGCTTCCCGCAGACGATCGCGGTGATCCAGACCCGCGCCGAGCCGACCGGCGTCGAGGTCGTGGTCGCCGACCTGACCGACGGCATCCCGGACGAGGTGGCCGAGCGCGGCGTCTTCGGTGTGCTCCTGCAGTACCCCGGCGCCTCCGGCGCGGTACGCGACCTCAAGCCGGTCATCGAGCGGGCGCACGAGCTGGGCGCGATCGTCACGGTCTCCGCCGACCTGCTCGCCCTGACGCTGCTCACCTCGCCCGGTGAGCTCGGCGCGGACATCGCGGTGGGCACCACCCAGCGCTTCGGCGTCCCGATGGCCTTCGGCGGCCCGCACGCCGGCTACATGGCCGTCCGCGAGAAGTTCGCCCGCAGCCTGCCCGGCCGCCTCGTCGGTGTCTCCGTCGACGCGGACGGCAACAAGGCGTACCGGCTGGCCCTGCAGACCCGTGAGCAGCACATCCGCCGGGAGAAGGCCACCAGCAACATCTGCACCGCCCAGGTGCTGCTCGCCGTCATGGCGGGCATGTACGCGGTCTACCACGGCCCGGACGGGCTGGCCCAGATCGCCCTGCGCACCCACCGCTACGCCGCCATCCTGGCCGAGGGCCTGCGGGCCGGCGGCGTCGAGGTCGTGCACGACGGGTACTTCGACACCGTGACCGTCCGGGTGCCCGGCCGCGCCGCCGAGGTCGCCGCCGCGGCCCGCGCCGCGGGCGTGAACCTGTGGGAGCGGGACGCCGACCTGCTCGGCATCTCCTGCGACGAGACCACCCGCCGTGAGCAGCTGACCGCGGTGTGGGGTGCCTTCGGGGTGACCGGTGACGTCGAGGCGCTCGACGCCGCCGTCCCGGACGCGCTGCCCGCCGGGCTGCTGCGCGATGACACGTACCTGGCGCACCCGGTCTTCCACCAGCACCGTTCCGAGACCGCGATGCTGCGCTACCTGCGCCGGCTCTCGGACCGTGACTACGCGCTCGACCGCGGCATGATCCCGCTGGGTTCGTGCACGATGAAGCTCAACGCCACCACCGAGATGGAACCGGTCACCTGGCCCGAGTTCGCCGGGCTGCACCCCTTCGCGCCGGTGGAGCAGGCCGAGGGCTACCTCACGCTGATCCACCAGCTGGAGGACCAGCTCGCCGAGGTCACCGGCTACGACAAGGTCAGCATCCAGCCCAACGCCGGATCACAGGGCGAGCTGGCCGGGCTGCTCGCGGTGCGCGCCTACCACCGCGCCAACGGCGACACACAGCGCACCGTATGTCTCATCCCGTCCTCCGCGCACGGCACCAACGCGGCGAGCGCCGTGATGGCCGGCATGAAGGTCGTCGTGGTCAAGACCCGCGACGACGGCGACGTGGACGTCGAGGACCTGCACGCCAAGATCGAGCAGCACCGTTCCGAGCTGGCCGTCCTCATGGTCACCTACCCGTCCACGCACGGTGTGTTCGAGGAGAACATCACCGACATCTGCGCGACGGTGCACGAGGCCGGCGGCCAGGTGTACGTCGACGGCGCCAACCTCAACGCGCTGGTCGGCCTGGCCAAGCCCGGCAAGTTCGGCGCGGACGTCTCGCACCTGAACCTGCACAAGACCTTCTGCATCCCGCACGGCGGCGGCGGTCCCGGTGTCGGCCCGGTCGCGGTCCGCGCGCACCTCGCTCCGTACCTGCCCAACCACCCGCTGCAGCCGACCGCGGGGCCCGCCACCGGCGTCGGCCCGATCTCGGCGGCGCCGTGGGGCTCGGCCGGCATCCTGCCGATCTCCTGGGCGTACGTACGCCTCATGGGCGGCGAGGGGCTGCGGCGCGCCACCCAGGTCGCGGTGCTCGGTGCGAACTACGTGGCCAAGCGGCTGGAGCCGCACTACCCGGTGCTCTACACGGGCCCGAACGGTCTGGTCGCGCACGAGTGCATCATCGATCTGCGGCCGCTGACCAAGGAGACGGGCGTCTCGGTGGACGACATCGCCAAGCGCCTGATCGACTACGGCTTCCACGCGCCCACGATGTCGTTCCCGGTGGCCGGCACGCTGATGATCGAGCCGACCGAGAGCGAGGACCTGGCGGAGCTGGACCGGTTCTGCGAGGCGATGATCGCCATCCGCCGGGAGGTCGACAAGGTCGGCTCCGGTCAGTGGCCGGTGGAGGACAACCCGCTGCGCAACGCCCCGCACACCGCGGCGTCGCTGGGCGGGGAGTGGAACCGGCCGTACTCCCGCGACGAGGCGGTGTTCCCGGCCGGCGTGTCGGCCGCGGACAAGTACTGGCCGCCGGTCCGGCGCATCGACGGCGCCTTCGGTGACCGGAACCTGGTGTGCTCGTGCCCGCCGCTCGACGAGTACGACGCGTAGTACCCGCGTCGGGGTCGTCCTACTGCTACTGACGTCCGCCGATACTGTCCGGGCCCCGCTGCTGTCGGCGGGGTCCGGCGGTTTCAGGCGGCCGTGGCGATCTGTTCGCTGCCCAGCGGCCGGTGCGGGGCGATGATCTGCCCGTCGGGCAGCAGCTCGCCGGTGTCCTCGAAGAGGAGGACGCCGTTGCACAGCAGACTCCAGCCCTGCTCCGGGTGGTGGGCCACGATGAGGGCGGCCTCCCGGTCGGAGCACTCGGCGGTGGGGCACTGCGGCTGGTGCTGGCACATGGAAGGTGTCTTTCGCTGCTGTAGAGGAGTCGTGCGGTCGGATTGGCCTGATACCTGGTTCATAACCGCCCCCGTTCGTTCGGTCGGTCCCAGTGTTGCCCCACGGAGCGGAATCCGCAGGGATTTCGCGCGAGCTGTTCCTGCTAGGTGAGGACGCGTCACCCGACCGGGCGGTTGCCCTCACAGCGTGTGCCTTTCCGGGTGGTACGGATGACCGATCCGGGCTACGTCGTCACGGTACGCACATGACAACGCCCCCGTGACCCAAGGGTCACGGGGGCGTCCGCCCGCCGTCCGGCAGCGCGTCAGACAGCAGACCCCAGAAGAGATGCGGGTGCCAGTCGCAGCGTGAGGACGGGCACCAGATCGGACAGCCGGTGCAGCCGGTGGGCGGCGATCCCCGGCGGCGCCGGTGCGAGCGGCACCAGCAGATCGGCCGGGGCGGGCTGGGCGGAGCCGGCTTCGGCCGAGATGTCGCTGTGCAGCCAGAGCGCCAGCATGTACAGCCCGGGCACGGACAGCAGATGCGGCTGGTAGGCGGTCGAGAGGGCTTCCGCCTGCCGCAGGGCGCGTTCGGTGGAGGCCAGGTACGGGCCCTCCGAGAAGTGCGAGAACGCCCATCCGTCCGGGGTGCGGACGGTCTCGCCCGCTGCCGCGACACGGTCGCCTGCGCGGATGTGGAAGCGCCAGCCGGTGAGCCGGGCGTGCGGCAGCCCGTGGCCCGAGGCGGCCGGCTCGAAGACATGCACCGGCAGCGGGTGCTCGGGGATGAGCGGGCCCTCGGCCGAGCGGAGCGCCGGCGTACGCGCCTCCAGAACGGCGGTGGGCGAACTCAGGGCGGCGAGGACACTCCGAAGGGCGGGTGCGGGTACAGCGGGGACATGCAGCGGCATGGTGGGTTGCCTCTCAGTCGGAGACACGGTGGTGCTGGGCGGGTGCGGACGGCACTGTCAGCGGTGCGGCGGTGAGGGGGTTCCTGCGCAGGCTACGTCCGACGGATCGCGGAGTCTCTGCCTTGTGCGCGAAGTTTATACGACCTGTGTTCACGCAGTGTTTCGGCTAGCTGTCGCGGGCATTGCCGGCAAGAAGGTAATGGGCCTTCCTCGCCAGATATTTCCTCCGCATTTGCGCCGGAGTACGCTCCCGCGAACTGCACATTCCCTGCCGCTGCGGACGGCTGGATCTCGTCGGTCTTTGTCACGAGGGGTACCCCTCATGTCAGGTTAGCGCGACCATGCCGGGGGAATGTGCCGGAGTGTCTAATCCGGCAGCTTAGCTTGCGCTCGGCGCCGCCGGACCGTTATCGATCTTATGGGTTGGGCATCATCGTCACACGGCCCACTCGAGGAGGGACGCTCCGATGGGGGAGAAGGTCGTAGCCACCGGGTTCGACCTGTCCGACCGGCAGCGGTACCGGATGAAGCTTCGCCAGTGTCTCATGGGACTGGAGCGACTGCTGGACGAGAAGAGGTTCGACCGGCCCAGGAATCTCATGGGACTCGAGCTGGAGTTGAATCTCGCTGATTCGGCAGGTCTGCCGCTGATGATGAATGAAGAGGTGCTGGAGCGGATCGCCAGCACCGATTTCCAGACGGAACTGGCGCAGTTCAATATTGAAGTGAACATCGCCCCTCATCATCTTTCCGGACGGGTGCTCGACCGGCTTGCGGAAGAGCTGCGCATCGGGCTGGGATACGCGGACCGCAAGGCCCGCGAAGTCGGCGCGCACATCGTCATGGTGGGTATTCTGCCGACCTTGAGCGCACAGGATCTGGTGGGTGCGAACCTGTCCAGGGCGGACCGGTACACGCTGCTCAACGACCGGATACTGGCCGCCCGCGGCGAGGACATCACCCTGGACATCGCGGGGGTGGAGCATCTGCTCTACACCTCGGGATCGATCGCCCCGGAAGCGGCCTGCACCTCCATGCAGATGCATCTGCAGGTGACGCCCGCCCGGTTCGCGGCGGTCTGGAACGCGGCGCAGGTGCTGAGCGGGCCGCAGGTCGCGGTGGGAGCGAACTCGCCGTTCCTGTTCGGCAGGGAGCTGTGGCGGGAGACCCGGCCGCCGCTGTTCCAGCAGGCGACCGACACCCGGCCGCAGGAACTGCGGGCCCAGGGCGTACGCCCGCTCACCTGGTTCGGGGAGCGCTGGATCGACTCGGCGTACGACCTGTTCGAGGAGAACCTGCGCTACTTCCCGCCGCTGCTGCCGATCTGCGACGACGAGGACCCGCTGGCGACCCTCGACGCGGGGACCGTGCCGCACCTCAAGGAACTCACCCTGCAGAACGGCACCGTCTACCGCTGGAACCGCCCGGTGTACGCCGTGGTGGACGGCGTCCCGCATCTGCGGGTGGGGAACCGGGTGCTGCCCGCGGGACCCACCGTCGCCGATGTCATCGCCAACACGGCCTTCTACTACGGGCTGGTGCGGGCGCTGGCCGAGGCGCCCCGCCAGGTCTGGCACCGGCTGCCGTTCGGCGCCGCGGCGGCGAACTTCGACGCCGCCTGCCGGCACGGCATCGGCGCCGTCATGCACTGGCCGCGGCCGGGGCGGGGCGGCGGGCTCGTGGAGCTGCCGGCCACGGAGCTGGTGCTGGAGGAGCTGCTGCCGCTGGCGTCGGCCGGGCTCGACGCCTGGGGTATCGAGCCCGTCGACCGCGACCGCTACCTGGGCATCATCGAGGCCCGCTGCCGGCTGCGCACCAACGGCGCCGAATGGCAGTCGGCGGTGTTCCACCGGGCGCTGGAGCGCGGCCTCGACCGGCGGGCCGCGCTGGTGTCGATGACGCTGCGCTACTGCGAGCTCATGCACTCCGGCGAGCCGGTGCACACCTGGCCGGTGAGCTGACCGGGGTCCCGGCCGGCCCACCGGCTCCGGAGGGCGTCGCCGGCCCGTGGTGGCGGCCTCCGGAGGGCGTCAGCCGGTGGCTGCGGCCGCGCTCGCCGCGGCCGCCACCACCGCCTTGAACAGCACTGCCTGGATCTGCGCGGGGTCCGTCACCCGGTATGCCGCGCCGCCGGTGGCCCTGGCCATGCGGTCGCACGCGGACTTGTCGGCGTCGGGGCCGACCGCGATGACGATGAGCGGAACGGGGTGGGCGGGGTCGCCCAGCTCCTTCAGTTTGGCGGTCAGGGCGTCGAGGGAGATGCTCCCCGGGTCCTCGTTCGCACCGTCGGTGAGGACGACGACCGTGTTGAACTTGCCCGCGGCGAACGACTTCCTGGCGTCCTGGTACACCGCCAGCGTCGTGTCGTAGAGGCCGGTCGCGCCGCCTTCGACGGGCTGCAGGGCGCCGAACGCGCCGGTCAGCCGGTCCCGCTGGGTGGTGCCCTGGGCGGTGCGTACGCCCAGCCGGGCCGTCTCGACGATCTTCTGGTAGTCGCGGGAGCCGTCGAGCCGGGTGGAGAACCGCCACAGGCCCACCTCGTCCTCGGGCGTGAACTGCGTCAGCGCCTGCAGCAGCGACGCCTTGGTGACGTCCAGCCGGGTCTTGCCCTCGGTGCCGGGCACCGGCGCCGCCATCGAGCCGGAGACGTCGACGACCGTGGTGATCCGGGCGCTCTGCACGGTGATCTGCCACATGACGCGCAGCTGCTGCAGGGCCTGTCCCGACGGTGCGGGTACCGGCTCCGCGCCGACCGGCTGCGGTTCCTGGCCGCCGGCGCCGACCACCAGCGCCGGGTCGGGGGCGCCGGTCGCCGGCCGGAAACCGCGGGCGGACAGCAGGCGCACGCTCTCGTCGCTGCCGAGGAGCGACATGAAGCGCGACACGGCCCGGGACTGGTCGGTGGAGAGCGTGTCGTCGTCCAGCGCCGCGTACGGGTAGTCCAGATCGACGGAGCCGTCCTTGGGATAGAACAGCTTCAGGCCGGGACGGCCGTCGCCCGCGGTGTTGCGGACGAACGCCGCCTGTTCCGAGATCACCAGCGCCTGGTTGCGCTGCGGGTTCTGCAGTTCCGACGTGCTGCTGTCGTTGGGCAGGGTGGCCACGATCTGCGCGTCGCCCGGGGCGGTGTACTGCGCCAGCATCTTCGCCGCGGCGGCCGACTCGGTGTCCACGTCACCGCCCCTGCGGCCGATCGACGACGTGATCATCGTGAACCCGAGCAGACCGGTCGCGCTGCGCGCGGGATCCGCGGTGCCGAGGCGGAAGTTGCTCTTCTCACCGGCGGCCGTGGTCAAATCGGCCCAGGTGTACGTCTTGGCGGGCCAGCCCAGGCCCTTGGCCTGCGCCTGCAGCGTGCCGACGACGACGGGGGAGCGGGCGATGCTGGTCATCGAGGACAACGGGGTGCCGCGGCCGCCGATGGTCACCTGGTCGAGCCAGACGCTGGAGTCCGGGATCCAGACCTGGAAGCCGGGGTGCGTCGGGGCCTTGCCGAGGGCGTCCGCCACATCGGCCGAGGCACGCGAGGTCACGGTGACGTCGAGGCAGCGCCCGTCGGTCTTCACGCCGGTGGCCCTGGCCTGTTTTGCGATGGTGGTGAGAGCGGGCGCGATGTCGGGCGAGGCGGCGACAGCGATCTTGACCACGCCCTCCGCGCAGTGCCCGCTCAGCGGCAGCAGGCCGCCGCGGAGCACGACGAAGGTACCGGCCCCCATCGCCAGAACGAAGCTGGTGGTGACCGCTATGGTGCGGCGGCGTACCCGTGGGCGCGGCGCTCCGCCGGCCTCCCGGGGCTCAACTGGAATGCGGTGACGTCCCATGGCTGTTGGGTCTCTCCTGAGGGGTGCTCCGGCCTGTCGCGCGCGATCTTCGTATCTTTTTTCGAGACCCTAGCCAAGCGGGAACGGTACCGAGGCGGGATGACGTAAATGGAGGCTCGGGTGCACACAGAGTCATACGGGGCGGAGGCCGGGCTCGCGCGGCGGACCCTGCGGAGCGAGACCCTGCTCGTACTGGCCCTGTCGCTCGGCGCCAGCGGTGTGGGCGCGCTCATCAGCTTCGTCGGGTCGCTGACCAAGCCCGGTTCGCTCAAGGACCAGGCGGCCACCCTGGTGGGCTCCCAGGCGCCGGGCCGGCCCTGGCTCGACCTCGCCTGGCAGCTGTTCGGGATCGCCACCGCCCTGGTCCCGGTCGCCCTGGTCGCGCATCTGCTGGCCCGGGAACGGGTCGGGATAGGTTCCATCGGCTTCGACCTGAAGGAACCCCGCCGCGACCTGGGGCGCGGCACCCTGGTCGCGGCCGCGATCGGCGGCACCGGGCTGCTGTTCTACCTCGGCGTCCGCGCGGCCGGGTTCAACCTCACGGTGGTGCCGGAGTCGCTGCCGGACGTGTGGTGGAAGATCCCGGTCCTGATCGCGTCCGCCGTGCAGAACGCGGTGCTGGAGGAAGTCATCGTCGTCGGCTATCTGCTGCGCAGGCTCGGGCAGTTGGGCTGGTCCCCGGCCGCCGCCCTGGCGGCGAGCGCGGTGCTGCGCGGTTCCTACCACCTGTACCAGGGCGTCGGCGGCATGATCGGGAACATGGTGATGGGCGTGGTGTTCGTCCTGCTCTACCGCCGATGGGGACGCGTCGGCCCGCTCGTCGCCGCGCACGCCCTGATCGACACGGTCGCCTTCGTCGGCTACGCGCTGCTGGCGGGCAAGGTCGGCTGGCTGCCGACGGGTTGAGCGCGCACGCGCCGTGGCGCCGCCGTCCCCGACGCGGCCGGGACGGCTACGGCGCCGCGTGCAGCTCGCCGTCGATGACGGTCACGGCGGTACCGGTGAGCAGTACCCGGTCGCCGCGCAGTTCGGTGCGGACGAAACCGCTGCGTGCGGAGACCTGCAGGCCGGTGAGTTCGGTACGGCCGAGCCGGGCGGACCAGAACGGCGCCAGGGCGGTGTGGGCGCTGCCGGTGACCGGGTCCTCGTCGATGCCGACGGCGGGGAAGAATCCGCGCGAGACGAAGTCGTAGCCGCGGGAGGGGTCTTCGGCCGCGGCGGTGGCGATGACTCCGCGCGGGCCGAGGGCCGCCAGCGCGGCGAAGTCCGGGGTGAGGGCGCGCACGGCCGCCTCGTCCGCCAGCTCGACCAGCAGGTCGCCGACGTCCGGGCCGGTGTCGTACCCGGCCAGCGGCTCCGCGCCGAGCGCTAGCGCCACGGCGGGCGGTGGTGTGGCCACGGTGAGCGGCGCGGTGGGGAAGTCCATGGTGAGCGCACCGCCGTCGGCGGGCCGGACGCTCAGGACTCCGCTGTGGGTGGCGAAGCGCACCAGTGAGGTGGCGGCGCCCGTGGAGAACAGCACATGCGCGGTGGCGAGCGTGGCGTGCCCGCACATGGCGACCTCGGCCGCGGGCGTGAACCAGCGCAGTGCCCAGTCGGCGTCCGTGGCGTCCGCCGTGCCGTCGAGGCGGTGTGCGAAGGCGGTCTCGGAGAGGTTGACCTCGGAGGCGACCCGCTGCATCCAGCCGTCGTCGGGGAACGCGGCGCCGTCCAGGAGCAGGACTCCGGCCGGATTACCGGCGAAGGGCCGGTCGGTGAAGGCGTCGACGATTCGAATCCGCATGGGACGACCGTAGGCAGCGGTAACGCCGCAGGCCAGAGCCAATCGAGGGGAGGTGGCCCGGAAGAGGGTTGTCGAACGAACGCTTCCGATATATCGTTGAAGCATCGCGACCGATCAACGATGGAAGGAGCGTAACCATGCGTTCCCAAGGACATGAACACGAACACCGCGGACCCGGCCACCATGGCCGGGGAGAACGAGGAGAGCAGCGCCGTGCGGCCTTCGGACCGTTCGGACCGCCCTTCGGGGGTGGCCCCTTCGGCGGTCCCGGCGGGCGCGGTCGGGGCGGGCCCCGGGGCCGGGCGAGGCGCGGCGATGTACGCGCGTCGATCCTGGCGCTGCTCAAGGACCGGCCGATGCACGGCTACGAAATGATTCAGGAGATCGCCGAACGCAGTGGCGGCGCGTGGAAGCCGAGCCCCGGCTCGGTGTACCCGACGCTGCAGCTGCTGGAGGACGAGGGCCTGATCACCAGCGCGAGCGAGGGCGGCAAGAAGCTGTTCACGCTCACCGACGCCGGCCGGACCGAATCCGAAGCGGGGCCCGAGGCCCCGTGGGAAGAGGCCGGCCGGGGCGTCGACTGGGATGCCATGAACGAGATCCGGAAGGCCGGCGGCGGGCTCGTCGAGGCCTTCAAGCAGGTCTGGTCGACCGGTACGCCCGCCCAGCGCGAGAAGGCGCTGGCCGTGGTCAACGAAGCCCGTAAGAAGCTCTACCTCATCCTCGCCGAAGAGGACTGAGGCCGGAGAAGTCCGACCCACGAGCCGGGTCGGCACGATCCACGGCTCGGCCGGCTCCGCCGGATCGGCGTCGAGCAGTCCGCGCAGCGCCTTGACGGCCGCCGAGCCCAGCGCGCGCTGGTCCTGGGCGACGGTCGTCAGGGCCGGGCGGACCAGCGACGCCGCGTCGATGTCGTCGAAGCCGACGATCGCGAGATCTCCGGGTACCGACAGCCCCGCGTCCGCGGCCGCGTGCAGCGCGCCGATCGCCATCTGGTCGCCCGCCGCGAAGACCGCGGTGGGCGGCTGCTCCGTGGCGAGCAGGGTGCGCACCGCGTCCTGGCCGCTGTTGAGGAAGAAGTCCCCCGTGACCACGTACTCCGGGGGCACGTCCAGTCCGAGCCGGGCGCACGCCTCCCGGAATCCGGCCAGCCGTTCGGCGGCCGGCGGCAGGTACAACGGGCCGGTGACGGTGGCTATCCGGCGGTGCCCCTGGGTGTACAGGTGCTCCACGGCGGCCGCCGCGCCGGCCGCGTTGTCGGAGGTGACCCGGACGGTACGGGGGCCGCTGAGCGCGACGTCGATCCCGGAACACGGGACGTCGGAGGCGGCGAGGGCCCGCAGGGCGCGGTTGTCGGCGGGGGTGCCCAGCACGACGACGCCTTCGAGGTTGTGCCGCCGCACCGCCTGCAGATAGGTGGTGTCGGCGTCGCCGGGACCCGACGTGGTCAGCAGCATCAGGTGGTAGTCGGCCTCGGACAGCGCGTTGCGCACCGCGCTCAACAGGCCCTGCAGGAAGGGATGCTGAAAACCGAGGGTCTCGTAGCCGGTGTCCCAGACCAGGCCGATGGTGTCGGACCGGCGCCGCACCAGCGTGCGGGCGGGTTCGTTCGGGGCGTACCCGAGTTCGCTGGCCAGCCGCCGGATACGGTCGCGGGTCGCCTCGCTCACCTCGGCCCGGTCGTTGAGCGCGCGGGAGACCGTAGCGGTCGAAACACCGCTGCGGAGAGCCAGTTCGCGGATGTTCACGGCGATTGCACCTGTTCCTGGAGTGGCGAGGGTGTGTGCTGCACACAGTCTTGACGATGTGTCATGGCGAAGACAGACTTCCGGCGCACCGGAAACGTTTACGTAACGCGGCCCCGCCACCGGGGCCCGACAGAAACGGGATGCTGCGATGCCACGCGCGATGCCAATGAAGTCACCCAGGACCCGCTTCAGAGCACTTGTCACCCTGGCCACCGCCGCGGCCTGTGTCGCCGCGGTCGGCGCGGTACCGGCCACCGCCGGCAGCTCGGCCCAGTACACCGACGCCAGGGCGCCGATCGATCTGCGCGTCAAGGACCTCCTGAAGCGGATGACGCTGGAGGAGAAGATCGGGCAGATGGACCAGATCGCGGTCGCGCGGGTCCAGGGCGACTGCGAATGGAGCGGCGGTGCCCTCAACGAGACCTGCATGAAATCGGTGCTGGGCGACTACGCGGCCGGCTCGATCCTCTCCGGCGGCGGCATGGGCCCCGCCGTGAACACGCCCGCCGAGTGGGCGAAGATGGTCAACACCGTGCAGAAGTACGCCGTCGACAACTCGCGGCTGCACATCCCGGTGCTCTACGGGGTCGACGCCGTGCACGGTCACAACAACGTGCTCGGCGCCACCGTCTTCCCGCACCAGATCGGCCTGGGCGCCACCTGGGACCCGGCCACCGTCCGGGCGGCGGGAGCCTCCACGGCGCGCTCGGTCGCCGCGACCGGCATCGACTGGAACTTCGCGCCCGTCGCGGACCTCGCCCGCGACCAGCGCTGGGGCCGCTACTACGAGACGTTCGGCGAGGACCCGCTGCTGGCCGGGACGCTGGCCGCCGCGAGCGTCACCGGCATCGACACGGCGAACGGCGCCAAGCACGTCGTCGCCACCGTGAAGCACTTCGGCGGTTACTCCGAGCCGGCCAACGGCCACGACCGGGTGCCCGCGGACGTCTCCATGCGCTATCTGCAGGACACCCTGCTGCCCTCGTACAAGCAGGCCGTGCAGGCCGGTGCGAAGACCGTGATGGTCAACTCCGGTGCCATCAACGGCGTCCCCGCGACCTCCTCGAAGTACCTGCTCACCAAGGTGCTGCGCGACCAGTGGGGCTTCAAGGGCGTCACGGTCAGCGACTGGGAGGACGTCCGGGCGCTGCAGACGAAGTACAAGCTCGCCGCCGACTACCCCGAGGCGATCGCCCTCGCGGTCAACGCGGGCCTGGACATGGCCATGGAGCCGTACTTCGCCAAGGAGTGGAGCACCGGCCTGAAGACCGCTGTCGACCGCGGGCTGGTCTCGGTCAAGCGCATCGACGAGTCGGCCGGCCGGATCCTGCGGATGAAGTTCGAGCTCGGCCTGTTCGAGCACCCCTACGTGGACGCGGCCAAGGCCGACGCCGCGGTGCTGGGGGCGGACAAGGCCCTCGCGCGCAAGGCGGCCGCCGAGTCGCAGGTGCTGCTGCGCAACGACGGCGGGGTGCTGCCGATCTCCCCGGCGGCCAAGAAGATCGTCGTGGCGGGTTCCTACGCCGATGACATCAACGACCAGGCGGGTGGCTGGACCATCGGCTGGCAGGGCGTCCCCGAAGGTGTGACGCTGCCGGGCACGACCGTGCTGGCGGGGATCAAGGAGGCGGCGCCCGCGGGCACCGAGGTGGTGCGGGCCACCAGCGCCGACGACGCGGTGGCGCAGGCCAAGGACGCCGATCTGACCGTCGTGGTCGTCGGCGAGAAGGCCGCGGCGGAAGGCGCCGCGGACAGCCCGCGGCCCGAACTGTCGGCGGATCAGCAGGCGTTGGTCAAGGCGCTGAAGGCGGCGGGCAAGCCCGTCGTCACCGTCGTCATCGCGGGCCGGCCGCTCGCGCTCGGCGACGCGGACGGCACCCAGGGGCTGCTGATGTCCTGGCTGCCGGGCAGCGAGGGCGGGCACGGAATCGCCGACGTGCTGTTCGGGGCGGTCAACCCGAGCGGCCGGCTGCCGGTCTCCTGGCCGAAGCACATCGGCAACGAGCCGCTGTACTACCAGCAGCTGCCGGGCACCAACGGCGGGCCGGAGTCCTCGTACGACGCGGCCTACCCGTTCGGCGCCGGTCTCTCGTACACCTCCTACGCCTTCGGCGCGATCACGGCCGACAAGGCGGTGGTACGGGCCGGTGACCCGGTCGGTGTCAAGGTGACCGTCTCCAACACCGGCGGCAAGGCGGGCGATCTGGTGGTGCCGGTGTACGTGTCACGGCCGACCAGCGACGTTCTGACGCCGGCGACCCGGCTGGTGGCCTTCACCAAGGTGCACCTGGCGGCGGGGGAGACCCGTACGGTCCGGCTGCAGGTGTCGCCGGGAACCCTCGCGGTCACGCCGGGCGACCTGGACGGCGCGGGCGCGCAGAAGGTCGAGCGCGGCGCGTACACCTTCTCGGCGGGCGACAAGAGCGCGGCGGTGACGGTGCGCTGAGCCGGCGAGTGCGGGGCGGCGGTCGGTCCCTGCCGCCGCCCCGTACCCGTCCGTCCGCACCGGATCCGCTCGTGCGCCCGGCCCTGCCGTCGCTACTCGACGAGCCCGGCCAGCTTGCGCAGCGACTCGTTGAGGGCGGCGGTCGCCGAGTCCTTGAGCTTGCCCGCCATCATGGCGACGGCTGCGCCGGCGAAGCTGCTGTCGATCCGCAGTTCGGTGGCGTCGCCGTCGGGCGTCAGGGTGTAGCGCATACTGAGGTTGACACCCATCGGGCCCTTGCCCGCGATGCCCAGCACCCGCTCGGCCTCCAGGGCCTCCACGGTCCAGGTGACCTCGGCCGGGAAGCCCATCATCTTCATGTTCTCCTGATAGGTGGCACCGGCCGCCAGCGGCGCCGGGCCTCCCTTCGGGAAACTCGTGTGGGTGGCGCTCCACTGGCCGTACGACGCGAAGTCGGTCAGCTGCCTCCAGACCTTCTCGGCCGGGGCCGCGATGCGCGCCTGTGCGGAGACTTCGGCCATGCGATCACTCCTTGTGCGAAGGCGCTGCGGCTCGCGCGCAGCGACGGTGTCGCGGAACGTAGTCGCAGCGGCCCGAACATTCAATACTGATGAAGCGTCAGAACTGATGAACCGTCAGAGATTCCCGGCGGGCCAGCCGTACGCTGCGGGTCGGCAGCGGCCCGCGGCTCAGTAACCGGTCCACATGACCCCGGTTCAGACCGTGCCCGGGATTGATCCGCAGCAGCACCCGGTCGGGTCGGAAACGCGCCTGCCGGGCGAGCCGGCGGGGGATGACGTCATCGATCCAGGCGAACGGACGGCCGCCGGCGTGGCGCAGGATCGGCGCCCACTTCCGGCCGGTGAACAGGTCCGCGCGCGGCAGCCGCGGATCGCCGGGACGCGGGCGGTAGCGGCCGAACTCCACCACCGGCAGCACCGGCAGGCCCAGCCGCGGGGCTATGTGCCGGTTGGCCTCGTGCTCCCAGGTGCTGGCCCAGGTGAGCTCGTAGACCGCGGACAACTCGCGCAGCCACGCGCCGTGTGCGGCGGAGAGCAGCACGGTGTGGTCCAGGATGTCGTACGCGGTGAATGCCGCCGATGGCAGTACCGGATTGAGGACTCCGTCGATGTCGAGGAAAAGCAGCGGTTTGGCCATCGCTCTCCTTCCCCAGGGCGGGGCAGGCGGTTACTCGTGCCTGTGAGGGACGAGGATCGGGGCCATGGTGGTTGCGCGCTCAACAGGAGGACATATGGACGAGGAACTGCCGGCCCGGCTGCGCGCCGTTCCGGTGCTGGCCGGACCCCTGCCGCGGTTCGACCCGGACGGAGCGGACCCCTCTCCCGGGCGCCAGTTCGCCCGCTGGCTGGACGAGGCGCTGGACGAGGGTGTGCCGGAACCGCATGTCATGACACTCAGCACCGCGGACCGCGACGGGCGTCCCTCGGCGCGGGTCCTCATGCTGCGCGGCCTGGGCGCCGACGCGTGCACGTTCGTGTTCGCGTCCGACGCGACCAGTCACAAGGGCCACGACCTGGCGGCCAACCCGCACGCGGCGCTGAGCTGGTACTGGCCGCGCCAGGGCCGGCAGATCCGGGCGGCGGGCCCCGTCGAGGCCCTGGACGCCGGGATCGCGCGCGGCGACTTCCTGGGCCGCCGCGAGGCCTCCCGGATCGCCGGGTTCACCGGACGGATGAGCGCCCCGCTGGCCGGGCCCGGCGCGTACGACGAGGAGCGGCGGCGGGCCGCGGACCTGGTCGCGGCCGACCCGCAGGCCGTTCCGGCGGGGCACACCGTCTACCGGCTGCGGGCCGACGAGATGGAGTTCTTCCAGGGGGACCCGGACAGCTTCCATGTGCGGCTGCACTACGCCCGGCAGGGCGACGACTGGAAGCGGGGACTGCTGTGGCCGTGAGCGTCCGGTCATGAGCGGTTAGGTCATGAGCGGTTGGGTCATGAGCGGTTGGGTCAGGAGTGGTCCGGCCGTGGGTGGTCCGGTCATGAGGGGTCCGGCCGTGAGTCATCCTCCGGGATGAGACCGGCCGGACGACCCCGCCTTCGGGGGGATGCGCACATGGCCCCTGGCGGGGATGTTCCGGCCTCCCCGCCCTGATGGGGTGGGGTATGTGCACAGCGAAGCCCGGCCCCTGGACCTGACCCACCCCGACAACGACGCGCGGTTCGGTGTGGAGCTGCGCACGGTGGCGGCCAGTGCCCGGCGGCGGGCCGGGCGCGACGGGGACCGGCAGATCGACACCGCGCATCTGCTGCACTCGCTGCTGGAGACCGACCCCCGGGCCCGTGACGCGTGCGACGCGGGCAGCGGGCAGGTGGTGCGAGTCCTCGGGTACCTGGCGCAGCGCAGCATCGGCTACGGCCTGGAGTGGCAGGGCTCGGTGGAGGACTCCGGGGCGCTGCCGGTGGTCACCGCGCGGAGCACCCCGGGCTGGAGTCCGGCGGCCGCCGCCGCGATGCGCACGGCCGTGCGCTCGGCCCAGCGTGGAGGCCGCGACCAGGCCGACGGGATCGATCTGCTCAACGCGCTGGCCGCCGACCCGCACAGCCGCGCCGTCGAGGTACTGCGGACCGCCGGTCTGGACGTCAGCCGCTACCTGGACGAAGGACCTGTCGCGAGCTGACATCATGGCCCGATGCATGCGTCTCAGGGGAGGAACGCGGGGCTGGGGCTCGCCTTGGCGTCGGCGTTCGCGTTCGGTGGTTCAGGAGTAGCGGCGAAACCGCTCATCGAGGCGGGGCTCGACCCGCTCGATGTGGTGTGGTTGCGCGTGGCGGGAGCGGCGCTCATCATGCTGCCGGTCGCGCTGCGCCATCGCGCCCTGCTGCGGCAGCGCCCCGGACTCCTGGCGGGCTTCGGCCTGCTCGCCATCGCGGGTGTGCAGACGTTCTACTTCGCGGCGATATCCCGGATCCCGGTGGGCGTCGCGATCCTCGTGGAGTTCCTCGGCCCGGCCCTGCTGCTGGGCTGGGTGCGCTTCGTGCAGCGCCGGCCGGTGAGCCGGGCGGCGGCGATCGGGGTGGTGCTGGCGGTCGGCGGCATGGCCTCGGTGGTCGAGGTGTGGTCGGGGCTGGCCTTCGACGCCTTCGGTCTGCTGCTCGCCTTCGGCGCGGCCTGCTGCCAGGTCAGCTACTTCGTCCTGGCCGACCACGGCACGGAGGGCGAGGACGCCCCCGACCCGATCGCCGTCATCGCCTTCGGGCTGCTGATCGGCGCCGCGGTGATGACCGTGGTGGCGCGGCCGTGGGGGATGAACTGGGCAGTGCTGGGCCATCAGGCCGCGCTCGGCGACAAGCAGGTGCCCGCGGTGCTGCTCGTCGGGTGGATCGTCCTGGTGGCGACGGTCGTCGCGTATCTGACCGGGGTGCTGGCCGTGCGCAAGCTGACCCCGCAGGTGGCCGGGGTGGTCGCCTGTCTGGAGGCGGTGGTGGGGACCGTGTTCGCCTGGATCCTGCTCGGTGAGCACCTGGGCGTTCCGCAGATCATCGGCGGAACGCTGGTGCTGGCGGGTGCGTTCGTCGCCCAGACCACCACCCAGAGCGGTGGGAGCAAACCGGTGGCCGAGCCGCTGCCGCAGCCCGATCTGGTCTGAGGACGGCCCCTGCTCCGAGCCCCGGGTCCCCGGATCTCGCGCCTCGGAACCGCCTTGTAGGGGCGCGTCCGCACCTCGTAAGGTGACGATCATGCACCTCACCGTTCTGCCGCCGCCCGCCGCCTAGGCGGGCTGCCACCCCACGGACGACCCGGCTCGGGCACGTACCCGAGCAGGTCGCGGCTGCCCGCACACGGGACCACGCGACCATCTCAAGTCCTCCGCGGGAGAACACTCGTGCCGTCGAACCATGGCCACACCCTTGCCCCGTCCGTCGGACGCGGCCTGCTCTACGTCACCTTCGCCGCCACCGCCTGGGGCACCGCGGGCGCCGCCGCCGCGCTGCTCCTGGTGAGCAGCGGCCTCGGCCCCGTCGCCCTGACCTTCTGGCGCACCGCCGGCGGCTTCGCGCTGCTGCTGCTCGTCCGGCTGGTCCGCCGCCGTCGCGGCGCCGTCCGTACACCGGCCAGGAAGGAACCCCGGCGGCGCGCGGTGCTGCGCATCCTGGCCACCGGCCTCGGCCTGACGGTCTTCCAGACCGCCTATTTCGGCGCCGTCGAGTCGACGGGACTGGCCGTCGCGACCGTCGTCACCCTGGGTGCGGGCCCGGTCATCATCGCGGTCGTCGCCCGTCTCATCATGGGCGAACGGCTCGGCCGCGGCGGCGCCGTGGCCGTCTCCGGCGCTCCGGCGGGGCTCGCGGTGCTCGTCCTGGGCAACGGCGGCGGGTCCGTGGCCCCGGCCGGGGTCGGGCTCGCGCTGCTGTCCGCGTCCGGCTACGCCTGCATCACGCTGCTGACCCGCTGGATGGGCCGCGGCGGTGACGGCGCTGACCCGTTCATGACCTCGCTGTGGGCCTTCGCGGTGTGCGCCGTGACCCTGCTCCCGCTCGCCCTGGTGGAAGGGCTGTGGCCGCGCGGCACGGACCTCGGCCACACCCTGTGGCTGCTGGTCTATCTGGCCTCCGTGCCGACCGCACTCGCCTACGGGCTGTACTTCGCGGGCGCCGCGGTGGTCCGGGCGGCGACGGTCTCCGTCATCGCACTGATCGAACCGGTCTCCGCGGCGGCCATCGCCGTCGTCGTCCTCGGCGAACAGCTGACCGGCGCGACCGTACTGGGCACCGTCATCCTGCTCGGCGCCGTGACGGCGCTGGGCCTGGAGGAGGCCCGGCTGGCCTCGGCCGGCCGCCGCGCGGCGGCCGGCACGGGATGACCGCCGGGGGTGCGCGCCGACACCGGACGACGGTGGCGGGTGGGCGCAGGCTCGTGACCTAGGCGCGGTCCGGGTCGGATGCCGCCAGCCGGCGCAGCTGGTGGGCGCGGGCCGCCTCGTCGTGCGGGGCGGCCCGCTCCGCGAGGCGCTCCGCGTCCCGCTGCTGCATCTGCCGGGGCTTGTTGCCGCCGTACTTGAACTTCGCGCGGACCTCGGTCACCTCCAGCCGGATGCCGCGGATCCCGGGCAGCATCCGGCCGAACGGGGCCTGTCCCGGGGCGACGGGCGCGTAGTCGCCGGCCGGCTGGAAGTGCGCGAGCTGACGGTGCAGCACGGCGGCCTTCTGCGCCTCGTCGTCGATGACATGCGCCGTGCACAGCAGCTGGACGGCGGCGTAGAAGCTGGTCGGGGTGCCGTGCTCGGCGGGCACGCCCTCGGGGGCGTGCCAGGGGCCGGGGATGAACGTGTAGTCGTCCACGACGCTGAGCGTCACCCGTGGGTTCGCCTCGAGGGCGTGCCACAGCGGGTTGGGGCGGGCGAGGTGGGTGAACGCCTCGTTGCGCTCCGGGTCGTAGGCGAAGTGCAGCGGCTGGACGAACGGGGGTTCGCCGGGCAGGCCGTTGACGGCCAGCTGCCCGAAGTCGTGGGCGGCGAGCCAGGTCTGCCACTCGGTGTCGTCCTGCGGTGCGTCCCAGGGGTGGATGAGCATGTCGGGTCCCTCGGGGTCGGGTTCTGGTTCAGGTTTCAGCACAGACTCAGGCTCAGGCGAGGTAGGCGGGCAGGGCGACGGCCGGGTCGAGGTCGTCGGCCGGAACGGGGGCGCCGTAGACCTTGGTGACGGGCACGATCCCGGTCCAGTACGGCAGTCCGGTGTCCTCCGGCTCGTCGTTCGGGCCGCCGGTGCGGACCTTCGCCGACACCTCCAGGAGGTCGAGCCGGATGACGGTGGTCGCGGCGAGCTCCTTGGCGTTGGCCCGGCGCGAGTCGTCCGCGCGGCCGGCCACCACCTGGTTGACCAGCGCGTCCAGCGCTTCGGCGCGCTCCGCCGGATCGGTGACCTGGTGAGCGGTGCCGTGCACCACCACCGAGCGGTAGTTCATCGAGTGGTGGAACGCGGAACGGGCCAGCACGAGGGCGTCGAGGTGGGTGACGGTCAGGCAGACGGCCAGCCCCGGGTCCTTCGCGCCGCGCAGCGGGCGCGATCCGGTCGAGCCGTGGACGTAGAGCCGCTCGCCGATCCGGCCGTAGAGGGTGGGCAGCACGACGGGGGCGCCGTCGCGGATGAATCCGAGGTGGCAGAGGTAGCCCTCGTCGAGGATCGCGTGGACGGTGTCACGGTCGTAGGCGGCGCGCTCCCGTATCCGGGTGGGGACGGTGCGTTCCGTCGCCTCGTACGAAGGGGCGGGGACGGTGGGGGCGGCGGTGTCGGCCATGGCGCAATCCTTTGAACTAGTGCATAATCAACTTTGTGCTAGGAGAGTATCGAATCACCGGCCGGGGCGCATCGGGTATTGCCGCCGACATCGAGCGGGCGGTGGGCGAGGGCGCGCTCAAGCCGGGCGCGGCGCTGCCGCCGCTGCGTGAACTGGCCCAGGAACTGGACGTGAACCCCAACACGGTGGCCGCCGCCTACCGGCTGCTGCGCGACCGCGGGGTGATCGAGACGGCAGGCCGGCGCGGCAGCCGGGTGCGCTCCCGGCCCGCCACCACCTCACGCGACCAGATCCGGATCGATGTGCCGCCGGGGACGCGGGACATCTCCAACGGCAATCCGGACGTCTCGCTGCTGCCGCCGCTCGACGCGGCGTTCGCGGCGGCGGTGGCCCGTAACGCCGAGAACCCGGCGCTCTACGGCGGACCGGCCGTCGACGCCGGGTTGAGCGCTCTCGCCCGCGCGGCCTTCGACCGGGACGGGGTGCCCGACGGCCCCATCGGACTCACCTCGGGCTCGCTCGACGCCATCGAACGGGTGCTGGCGGCCCATCTGCGCCCGGGGGACGCCGTGGCGGTCGAGGACCCGGGGTGGGGGAGTGTGCTGGACCTGGCGCCGGCTCTCGGGCTGCGCGCGGTGCCGGTCGGGGTCGACGACGACGGCCCGGTCGTCGCGGACGTCGCACGGGCGCTGCTGGCCGGCGTACGCGCTCTCGTCGTCACCGACCGCGGCCAGAACCCGACCGGCGCGGCGATCTCCGCGGACCGCGCCCGGGAGTTGCGCGAGGTGCTCGCGCGCCATCCCGAGGTGCTGGTGGTCGACGACGACCATGTGCACGGGCTGGTCGACCTGCCGCTGCACTGTCTGTCGGGCGTCACCACGCACTGGGTGCTGGTGCGCTCCACGGCCAAGGCGTACGGCCCGGATCTGCGCCTGGCGGTCTTCACCGGCGACCCGGTCACCGTCGACCGCGTTCAGGGCCGCTACCGGCTGGGCGCCGGCTGGGTCAGCCATCTGCTGCAGCGCGCCGTGGTGCACCTGTGGGAGTCCGGCGCGGTCGACCCGCGGGTGGTGGCGCCGTCGTACGGACGGCGGCGCGACGCCCTGGTCCAGGCCCTGGCCGAACGCGGCATCGCGGCCCATGGGCGCAGCGGCATGAACGTCTGGGTGCCGGTCTCCGACGAGACCGGTGCGGTGGCCGGCCTGCTGCAGGCCGGCTGGGCCACCGCCCCCGGCGCCCGCTTCCGGCTCGCGTCCTCCCCGGGCGTGCGGCTCACGGTCTCCGCGCTCCGTGACGCCGACATCGTGCCGCTCGCGGACGCGGTCGCCCGGGTGGTCGGGGCGTCGGGCGCGGGACGCTACGGCTGAGACGGCTCAGGCTGTGGCGTTACGGCTGAGTCGTACCGGCGGCCGGTCGGGAACGGCGGGGGCGCAGTTGGGTGAGGGCGGCGCCGGCCAGGACGACGGCCGCGCCGACCGGCTCGTTCCAGCCCAGCCGCTCATGGAGCAGCAGTACGCCCGCGGCGGTCGCGACGACCGGGATCAGATAGGTGACCATCGCGCCGATCGTCGGGCCCTTCTCGGCGACCAGCCCGTACTGGAGCAGGAACGCGATACCGGTGCCGAGGGCGCCGAGCGCGACGACCGAGAGCACCGACAGGATCGGGAACGAGGTCGGCACGGAGGTGAAGAACGGTGTGACCAGGGCGAGCTGGACCGTGCCGAGCAGCAGCTGGCTGCTGGAGAGCGCGAGGTTGGAGTGGCCGGACCCGGCCAGGGTGCGGCGTACGTACGCCCAGCCGACCGCGTAACTGGCCGCGGCGATCAGGGCCATGGCGGTGCCCGCCGGGTCCTGGCCGGAGAAGCCCTGCCAGGCGCCGAGCACGGTCAGCACGCCGACGAAGCCGAGGCCGACCCCCGCGAACCGCTGCCGCGTCGGCTTGTCCTCGGAGAGCGCGACGACCGAGACGACCATGCTCCACAGCGGGGTGGTGGCGTTGCAGATCCCCGCGAGCGTGGAGGGGATGGTCAGTTCGGAGTAGGCGAACAGTGAGAACGGCAGCGCGTTGAGCAGCAGTGCGGCGACCGTCAGATGCAGCCAGGTCCGCTTCCCGCGCGGCAGCCGGTCGCGCTTGACGAGCAGGGCGGCGATCAGCACGACCGTGCCGAAGACCATCCGGCCCAGCGTCACCTGAAGGGGTGCGAACGCCTCCGTGCCGACCTTGATGAACAGAAAGCTGAAGCCCCAGATGAGGCCCAGGATGGCGAACCGGATCCGCCAGTCCACCGCGCGGCGGGCGACCGGTGGCGCCTCCGGTATCGGAGCGGGCGCGGCGGTGGCGGAGGCGGGCCGAAGGCCGGCGGGGACGCTCATGCTCCTAAGATGACGGAATTGATTCCGTAGAACAAGCGAGTTTACGTACGATGGAACGCGTAGAATCCCTTACATGTTGAACCTGGAGCGCCTCCGGATCCTGCATGCCATCGCCACCTACGGCTCGGTCAGCGCCGCCGCCGACGTCCTGCATGTGACGACCTCGGCCGTCTCCCAGCAGATGGGCAAGCTGGAGCGCGAGACCGGTCAGCAGATGCTGGCCAAGAACGGCCGCGGCGTCCGCCTCACCGACGCCGGCCGGCTGCTCTCCGGCCATGCGGAACGCATCCTCTCGCTGGTCGAACTGGCGCACTCCGATCTCGAGGCGCACCGGGGAGCGGCCGTCGGCGAGGTCGTCCTGGGGGCGTTCCCGACCGCCGCCCGCGGGCTGCTGCCGATGGCGCTGGCGGCCCTGCGCCGGGACCACCCCCAGTTGCGGCCCCGGATGCAGGAGATGGAGCCGGCCGGTTCTGTGGCCCGGGTGGTGCGTGGCGACATGGACCTCGCCGTCGTCCTGGACTGGTACAACAGACCGCTGTCCCTGCCCTCCGGTCTCGCCAAGGCGCCACTGCTGGACGACATCGCCGATGTCGCGATGCCGTCGGACCACCCGCTCGCCGGCCGGGCACAGATCGAGCTGGAGGACTTCGCGGACGACGACTGGGTTTCCTGGCCGGACGGCGAGTTCTGCCACGACTGGCTCATGTTCACCCTGCGCGGCAAGGGCATCGAGCCCCGCCTGTCGCACTCCGCCGAGGAACACCACACCCAGCTCGCCCTGGTCGCGGCCGGCCTCGGCGTCGCGGTCGCCCCCCGCCTCGGTCGCGGCCCGGTCCCCGACGGCGTGAGCGTCGTCCCCGTGCGCCACACCATGCACCGCCACGTCTACGCCGTCTGGCGCGAGGACGCCGACCGCCGCCCGGCCATCCGTGCCGCGGTCGAAGCCCTGCAGTCCTCAGCGGGCGCCGCACTCGCCGCGTCCACGGTCTGACGCGCGCCGTTCACGTCACCGGCGGTCACTCGGGCTTGCGGGCGCGGAGGGCCAGGACGGTCGGGGTCGGTGCGCCGCCCTCCGTGAACCGTTCGGGCACCAGGCCCGCCGCGAGGAACGCGTGCATCAGGTCGGGCAGCGGGTAGTGCGTGGCACCGACCTTGTCGCGCACTCCCGCGCTCGTCCAGGACGCCTTGGTCCAGTGCCCGTCGCGGTAGCCGGGACGGATCACCACCGCGTCCGGGTCCGCGCGGTCGGCGAATCCGCCGCAGAAGCAGGGGTGGACGCCGACGTGCACCAGCACCCCGCCGGGACGCAGCACCCGGGCCGCCTCGCGCAGCACCGCCGGGTATCCGGGCATGTCGGTGTGGACCATCATCGAGATGACGGCGGGCACCGAACCGGCCGCTATCGGCAGCCGCTCGGCGTCGGCCCGCGCGATGGGGAGCCGGCCGCGCGCGTGGCGCAGCATGCCGGCGGAGAGGTCAACGCCGACGGGCGTCCAGCCCAGTGCGCGGACCCGTTCGGCATGGGTCCCGGTGCCGCAGCCGATCTCCAGACAGATGCCGCTTCCCGCACCCAGCAGTTCGCGTGTGGCGCGGTGGATGCCCAGCGGATCGACGTCCGCGACCGGTTCGCCGGTCCCGGTCCCCGCCTGCCGCCCACCGAGGAACTCCTGCTCGTACCAGTCGGCGATCTCGTCGTATGCCGCAGTCGGGGCCATGGGGAACCTCCGCGTGTCACGTACCTCCGGGACAGCGGCCGGTGGTCCGGCCGCTGTTGGGCCCGAACCTTCCCCGGAGGACCCACGGGTACCGCTCGTTCGCCAGGGGCTTAGCCGTGCTCGGCGTGCTCGGTCGGCTGGGTGCGCCGGTGGGGCGCGGCATGGATGACCCCGGCCAGGCCGGTGTGCGGGTGCACGTCTGCCGGACGGCCGGAACCGTGCGGGGAAGCACCGGGGTCAATCGTTGAGCGCACAACCAAGTGTGCGCACTGAGACGCCAGGTGCGCACGTGAATCGCCGTACTGGGGCGGATCGGACGCGACGACATCGGCCTCTCCGCCCGGATTGTCCTGTGTTGCTACGGTGTGGCGAGCTGGACGAGCCCCTCGGTGGCGATGCGTTCGAAGAGCTTGGGGTCGGCGGCGAAGTCGGAGTCCGGGATCGGCCAGTGGATGACGATCTCGTCGATGCCCAGCTCCGCGTGGCGGCCGGCGAAGTCGGTGAAGGCGTCGAACGAGTCCAGCGGGCGGTCCGGGGTGAAGCCGGTGAGCATGGTCTTGTGCAGTTCGGCGGGGTCCCGGCCGATCTCGTCGCAGGCCGCGCCGAGCTTGTTGATCTGGCCGCGGACGGCCTCCAGCGACTGCTCGGGCGTGCCGGTCTCGAAGAGCTTCGGATCGCCGGTGGTGACCCAGGCCTGCCCATGGCGCGCGGCGAGCTTCAGCCCGCGCGGCCCGGTGGCGGCCACCGCGAAGGGGATCCGGGGCCGCTGCACACAGCCGGGGATGTTGCGGACCTCGTGCGCGGAGTAGAACTCGCCCTCGTACGACACCACGTCGTCGGTGAGCAGCCGGTCGAGCAGCGGGACGAACTCACCGAAGCGGTCCGCGCGCTCGCGCGGAGTCCACGCCTCCTGGCCCATCGCGGTCGCGTCGAACCCGGAGCCGCCCGCGCCGATGCCCAGCGTGATCCGTCCTCCGCTGACGTCGTCGAGCGTGATCAGGTCCTTCGCCAGCGTCACGGGGTGCCGGAAGTTGGGCGACGTGACGAGCGTGCCGAGCCGCAGCCGCTCGGTGGCCGTCGCGGCCGCGGTGAGGGTGGGTACCGCGCCGAACCACGGCCCGTCCCGGAAGGTCCGCCAGGACAGGTGGTCGTAGGTGTAGGCGGTGTCGAAGCCGAGGTCCTCGGCACGTCGCCACACCTCCTGGCCCTCGGTCCAGCGGTACACGGGAAGGATCACAGTGCTCAGTCGCATACCCCGACCTTACGACGCTGCAGGCCGGGCCCGCACAGCCGCATTCCGCTGTGGGCGATTCCGCTGTGAGCATGGAACGGCTACCGCCGGGCCGGTCCGGGGGCAGGGTGATCCGCATGAGGATTCTGCTGCTGGGTGGGACGGAGTTCGTCGGGCGCGCGGTCGCCGACGAGGCGTTGGAACGGGGCTGGGAGGTGACGGCGTTCCACCGCGGACGCCATGCGGCGCCGCCGGGGGTCGCCACACTGCTGGGCGACAGGACCGCGGAGGGCGGTCTGGCGGCGCTGGACCGGGGCGAGTGGGACGTCGTCGTCGACACCTGGTCCGGTGCGCCGTCGGCGGTGCGTGACGCGGGCCGGCTGCTCGCCGGCCGGGCCGGGTCCTACGCCTACGTGTCCAGCCGGTCGGTGTACGCGTTCCCGTCGCCCGCCGGCCTCACCGAGGACGGGCCGCTCGTCGACGCGTCCCCCGACGACGGCGAGGTGGAGTACGCCCAGGCCAAGCGAGGCGGGGAGCTGGCGGCGCTGGCGGCCTTCGGCGAGCGGGCGCTGCTGCTCAGGGCCGGGCTGATCCTCGGGCCCGGGGAGAACATCGGACGGCTGCCGTGGTGGCTGGGGCGGATCGCCCGCGGCGGAACTGTGCTGGCGCCCGGCCCGCGGGACCTGGGGCTGCAGTACATCGACGCGCGGGACCTGGCGGCCTGGACGCTGGACGCCGCCGTGAAGGGGCTCGGCGGCCCGTACAACCTGGTGAGCCCGCCGGGGCACACCACGATGGGCGAGCTCCTGGAGGCGTGTGTGCGGGTCACCGGCTCGGACGCCGAACTGCGCTGGACCGATCCGGAGACGATCCTCGCGGCCGGCATCGAGCCATGGATGGAGCTCCCGGTCTGGCTGCCACCGGGCGAGGTCCACGACGCCATGCACCGCGCGGACGTCTCCAAGGCGCTCGCCGCGGGACTCCGCTGCCGCCCCGTCGAGGAGACGGTGGCCGACACCTGGACCTGGCTCCGGGCCCTGGGCGGCACCGCGCCGCAGCGGCCGGACCGGCCCGCGCTCGGACTGGACCCGGAGAAGGAGGCGAAGGCTTTGCGCGGCGGGAACCCCAACCCGGGCGGGGCGTAGACAACTTCCGTACCCGACTCGGCCGCCCGCCGCCGACGGCTCCCGTACCTTCCTCCTACGGCGTGGGAACGTACGAAAGGAACCGCGAGGATGTCCGGATCGCGAATTACCTTCCTCCAGGGGCAGGCCGACCAGCCGAACGCGCTGGAGCGGGTGGTCGCGCATGTGCGCGGGCAGTTCGAGGGGGCGGGCCTCGAGCGGCTGCGTGCCGCCGAGCGCCCGCTCTTCGCGGGGATCGGCGCCTCGTACGCGGCGCTGGGTGTGGCGGTCGACCTGCTGCGTGCCCGGGGTGTGGTCACCCAGCGGGTGCTCTCCAGCGAGATCGAGCGGGGCACCGCCGGGTTCGACGTCGATGTGCTGATCGGGGTGTCGCAGGGCGGCCGCAGTTCGGAGACCCTCGCGGCCTTCAAGGAGGCGAACGACGTGCCGCGCGTAGCCCTGCTGAACGTCATGCCGTCCCCGCTGGGCGAGCTCGCGGAGATGACGGTCGATCTCGGCAACGAGCCCGACTCGTACGCCTCGACGATCGGATTCACCGGAGCGGTCGTCGCCCTGGACCTGATCGCCGGGGCGATGACGGGCCGGATCGGCGCGGACGATCCCTGGCAGGGGATCGCGGCGCTGGCGGCGGCCGTCCGTCATGACGCGGCGGAGGTGATCGACCCGCTGCGGGCCCGCGCCGCGCGCCGGGTGGCCGCCGACGTCGTCGCGTCGGGTGCTTCCCGGGCCGCCGCCGAGGAGGGTGCGCTGCTGCTGCGCGAGGTCGTCCGGATGCCGGCCACCGCCTCCGTCACCAGGAACTATCTGCACGGCGAGATGGAGTCCGCGGGCCGGACCCTGCACATCGTCTTCGGGGACGGCCGTGAGGTCGCCCTGGCCCGCTCCCTCTCGGGTGCCGGGCACCTCACGCTGCTCGTCACCACCCGGCCGGTCAGCGGCGGCGCCGACCTCGGGGTGGTGCGGCTGCCCGACGTGCCGCCGAGTGTCCGCGTGGTGCTGGAGACCGTCGTCATGCAGGAGCTGGTGGCGGCGCTCAGCGACGAACGGAACATCTCCATCGAGTCGTTCGTCTTCGCCAACGACGACACGAAGCAGGGCGGCGTGGACCCGGCGGACTTCGCGATCGCCCCGCCGGCCCCGACGGCGCTCGACTGAACGCCACTGACCGAACGTCACCGACCGCCGACCCCCAACCCCCGACCGCTGATCAGCGGTCCGGGCCGAGTTCCCGTTGCCGGCGCGTGAGGAAGTCGTTCTCCGGCTTGTTCCCGGTGAGTGCGATCGCCGCCTCGTACGCCGACCGCGCCTCGGCGGTGCGGCCCAACCGCCGCAGCAGATCGGCCCGGATGGCGTGGAACACGTGGTATCCGTCGAGGCCGAGCTCGTCGACGAGGGCGAGCGCGGTCTCCGGTCCCTCGACCTCGGCCACCGCGACCGCGCGGTTGAGAGCCACGACGGGGGTCGGGGTGAGCGTCAGCAACTGGTCGTAGAGCTGCAGGATCTGCCGCCAGTCCGTGGCGGCCGTGCTCGGAGCGTCGCTGTGGACGGCGTTGATGGCCGCCTGGACCTGGTACGGGCCGGGCCGGCCGCGCCGCAGGCACTGCCGGACGATGGTCTGTCCCTCGGTCACAAGGGCGCCGTCCCACAGGGCCCGGTCCTGCTCGTCCAGCGGGACCAGTCCGCCGTCCGGGGCGGAGCGGGCCCGGCGGCGGGACTCGGTGAGCAGCATGAGCGCGAGCAGCCCCATGACCTCGGGCTCGTCCGGCATGAGTTCGGCCAGCAGCCGTCCGAGCCGCAGAGCTTCCGCGCACAGGTCCTCGCGGACCAGCCGGTCGCCCGAACTCGCCGTGTAGCCCTCGTTGAAGATGAGGTAGACGACGGCCAGTACGGCCCGGAGCCGGCCTGGAAGGTCCGCCTCGTAAGGGACCCGGTAGGGGATCCGGGCGTCACGGATCTTGCCCTTGGCCCGCACCAGCCGCTGGGCCATGGTCGGCTCCGGGACCAGGAAGGCGTGGGCGATCTCGGTGGTGCTGAGGCCTCCCAGGAGCCGGAGCGTCAGCGCGACCTGCGCTCCGGTGGCGAGCGACGGGTGGCAGCAGGTGAAGATCAGACGGAGCCGGTCGTCGCGCACGGGGCCCTCCTCGGGCGGTTCGTCGCGGGCGTGCAGCAGAGCGGCCTGGGCGTGCCGGTCCTGGCGGGACGCCTCCCGGCGGAGGCGGTCGATCGCCCGGTTGCGTGCGGTGGTGATGATCCAGCCGGCCGGGCTCGGTGGCAGCCCGGCGGACGGCCACCGTTCCAGCGCCGTGGTGAAGGCGTCCTGGACCGCCTCCTCGGCGATGTCGATGTCGCCGAAGACGCGGACCAGGACCGCCACCGAGCGGCCGTACTCCGCACGGAAGACCTGTTCGACTTCCGGGGAGGGGACGGCCGGCAGGTCAGACATCCCATGCCGTTTCATGTCAAGAGGGATAAGGCTGGGCGTGGTGTGACCAGGCGGTTGCTTCGTCGTAGTGGGTGCGGGTTTTGAGGCATCCGTGGAGGATGCCGACGAGGCGGT
>NZ_JAAGLX010000061.1:0-39550 GCF_010548325.1 Streptomyces sp. SID13666
CGCCAGGACGGCCACACCAACATCGCCGCCGCCCTACGACACACCGCCCGCGACTACCGCCGCCCCGTCCAGACCCTCGGCCTCACCTGACAAAACCGGACCGATCACGATCTTGCGAAGGACCCTGCCCGTTGTGTGGACGGATAGATCTTGGGCTTGGTTTAGATCTCTCGTCAATGCACCCGAAAGATCACGGCGAAGTGACGAAGGCTTGTGCGCGCGCAAGTCGGAAAGGCTCCGCTGTGCCCAACTCTCCAACGTATTAACGGACTTCGCGAACCGGGCGCAATGCGGCTACGCAGGTCTCTCGGCGTTCCGAAAGGACAAGTCGGTGCAAAAATTGGTGACCGGCAATCTTCTGCCGGTCGCCTGGCGCCCACGCTCGGAAACCGGAAATTTTCTGCCGGTCGCGCCGTCCGTCCATCGATCTGTAATGTGATGCAGCGAACAGCAACTATCCGGCATTGACGGAGAGGCCACATGATTTGGTCCGGATATAATCTCGCCGGATCAGCAAAAATGCAGACGAAGGTTCGATGAAAGGCGTGTACAGAGGCATGAAGGATTCCGGCGATGAAGGAACAACTGCCGGGCTCGGCGCCCTGCTGCGCGCCTTCCGGGCCGCCGCCACCGCCGCGCTCGGCCGCCCGGTCCTCCAGCGAGACGTCGCCGCCGCCCTGGGCAGGAGCGAGCGCTGGTACCGGGACCTGGAGGGCGGAGCGATCACCCGGACCCTCACCCGCCGAGAAGTCGACACCATCGGCACGTTGTTCGGCCTCGACCGCGTCCAGCGGCGTGCGCTGTTCCTCGTCAGCAACGGAGGGGGCCACTCCGACCCGGAGGCCCTGGAGCCACCGCGTGTCAGCGACGAACGGCGCCTCCTGCTGGACCAGCAGCTCTTCCCCGCCTACGTCGTCGATGCTGCGTGGAACGTACTCGGTGTCAACGCGCCGATGGCCGCGCTGTTCCCGTGGTCAACCGTGCCCGGCGCCAACCTCATGCGGTGGCTGCTCCTCAGCGCTGAGTCGCGGGACCAGCACCTGAACTGGGAGGCCGACGCGGAGGTGTGTGTCCGCATGCTCCGCGACTCGGCCGTTGACCGTCCCCTCGACCCAGACCTCCAACAGCTCATCATCGACACCCGTGAAAACCCCGACGTACGCGACCTGTGGAACCGTGGCGCATCCGAATTCGCCGACCATTATGACGGCCACGTACTCCAGATGGCGCTCCCGTTTTTCGACGGTCAGGTGACTGAATTGGTCACCCACGTGCTGTATCCCGCCGGCCTTCCGGGTTGCCGCATGACGATCTTGACTCCGCGGGCAAGCCGTGAGCCGGAGTGCGAGCAGCCCGTTCGTGAGCGCAGTTGCAGATCGTGATCTTGTCCGAGGGCGGCCCGGGCCGCCCTCGTCGCCGCGATGCTGCGGCCCGCGTCGCGGGCTCCTATCCCGCTGACCCACCTGCCGGATCCTGCGACTGAACGCCCACCGCTCATCCAGTCTTCCCAGGCAGCGGGATCGTTCGTCCGGCCGTCTGACTGAATGCTGAAGTCTCCCATGAGCGTGAGAAGGTCGTCACCGGCGCGCTTCGCGAGCTGCCACGCGAATCGTGACATGGCCACAAAGGCTTCGCGTCCGTTCAGCTCGTAGGCCACGACGCTCTCCGTCCTCATGCTGGGCCTCGCCCGCCAGGGTCGCGAGCGGCGGCTTGCACGCGGCCTGGGAAGGCGCGGCCATGGAAGATCACTCGTGGTTCGTAAAGAGGGCGCAGACGCTGGACGAGAGCAGGTTGTCGGCCGCCCCGCGGGCACGCGTCGTGGGTCGATTCCCGTAGGTCGGAACCCGGCTGTCGGGCCTGTCCGCTGGGAGTGGGGCCTGCGTCGAACCTGCCGCGCAAGAAGTGCTGGACCATTCGCCGGGTAGGCCAAGGATGCTCCAGCCTACGGGGGCGAAGCCTTGTAGCGCGCGCCTACGATTTCAGGGTTGCTGCAGGCGCCGCCTGCCCCAGGCGCCCTTGCGTGGGCAGTATCACTCTTCGGAGAGGAGAGGAAGATTATAGAATGTACCAATGATCATGTACGACACACATAGTGGACCGGTCGTTCGCGTAGGTAACCCCGGACAAGGGGTCCACTTGCTGTTCTCCGCGCCGACTCGGCCGTACGGAAACGACCCTGCGCTGGACATGCCCATACGGGTTAAGGGTGCGTGGGTGGACGTCAGTGAGATGGTTCGGACACTCGACGGGGACGGGCTGATCGAGTTCTTCTCGTCCCTGGCCGACGAATCGAGCCCGTGGAACGAACCTCGCACCTGGCAGTCCAGTGAAGAAGGACTGAAAATCTCCGCGCAGCGTTCAGGCGGGCGCATCATCCTGACGTGGGGAATACGGGCGAAGGTCGCCGAGACCGAAAGTACCTGGTACTTCGAGACTGTCACCTCCCACCGGGGCGAGCGGGCAATGCGGGAATTTTCCGAGGCATTTCAAGATCTTCTTTCTTGGAAATCCCAGGCGGTCGCCTGAACGAGCGTCGGCGGCCCAGTCGACTGTCCAACCCGACGAGACTTCCGTCCGTGATCGCCGCCGGTGCGGTGCGCATCGGCCGACGGGTTCGGGCACATCTGCCGTGAAGCAGGCGGCTGGGCCGCTTGGCGGGGGCGGCGCCGCGGCCAGTCCGACGGCGGGTCGCGCCAGCGGCTTCTGAGCGCTCCCTGGTCCTGCGAGGCTGAGGTTCATGCCATGTCCGGTTCTCCGCCGACGGCACCGGCCGCGTGCCGCCCTGGGCCTGGTCGTCAATGCGGTGGTGCTCTGGAGAACCCGCGACCTGGACGCTGCACGATCGGACGGTAGCCAGAGCCCCGGTCCGCCCAGTGCTTTTCCCCGAACCCCAGCGGCAGCCACACGCCGCCACCATGGTAGTTCTTGAGGTGACCCCCGGAGTGACTCTGCTGGTCTATTCACGGTGGCGTGAGTGAGAGGCGGAGTGTGCTGAGGCGGGAGGTCCAGCTACCGCCGAGCGGGGTGCCGGTGAGCCAGGCGTCGATGCGGACGAGGTTGAGAGCCATCGCGGTGAGTACGTGTTGCAGGTGGGTCTTGGCGAGTCCTTTGTAGCGGGCGTGGTGGACGTCGCAGCGTCTGGATGCCTGGGCCATCGTGCCCTCGATGCCCGCACGCAGGGCGTACTGCTCGCGCCAGGCGTCGGTGGCCTGCTCGGCGCGGAGTCGTTGCTGGGCCTCGAACTGCTGGCGGGGACGGAATGTCAAGGAGCGGGCGTTGACCGTCGAGCGGGTGCAGCGGGCGCGCTGCGGGCAGGGTGTGCAGTCCGGCTGGCGGAAGGTGACCTGGACGGTCGGCAGGCCGTCGGCGCTGATCGACTCGCGCCAGTTGCGGCTGACGGCGCCGGTCGGGCAGGTGACGTGGCGCTGGTCGAAGTCGACGGTGAACCGGGCCAGGTCGAAGGCGTCCGGGGTGCGGGTCTGCCAGGAGAAGTCCGGCGGCAGCGGTCCGACCAGATCGATGCCGTGGTCTGCGTCGGCATCCAGGATGTGGTCGACGCTGACGTAGGCGGCGTCCACCAGCTCCTGGTCGGGCAGCAGATCGGCGGCGGCGAGGTCGTTGTGTCGGGCGGTGACGGTCTCTACGTCGCTCACGGTGGCCGCGGTGGTGGCGACATGCACGATCATGTGCGGCCGGTCCGGCTCGCAGACCTCGGTGAAGTGACCTTTGTAACCGCGCCAGCCCATGCCGCGCTTGATGCCGTAGCGGGCGTCGGTGTCGTACGGGCTGCCGATCGCGACCGCACCGGGCGGCAGATCGACCTTGTCCCGCCAGCGGTGGCCACCGGCGTCGCGGTAGTACTGCTGGACCCAGAGCTGGCGCAGGACCCGCAGCGTGGGAAGTTCCCGCAGCCAGGCCGGGGTGGCGGGATGATGGACTGCGTCCAGGAGCCGGTAGCCGTCGGCGCCGACCGTGGCGGCCAGGGCACGTCGTGCGGTATCGGACTGGGGCAGCCGGAAATCGTCCGCGCGTCGGGCATAGCGGTCCCACCAAGCGGCCGGAGCGTGTTCGACCAGCCAGACCGGGGTGGCGACCGCCAAGGTCTCCAGGGCGGCCCGCATCGTCTCCATCGCCAGTTCCAGGCGGTGGAGCATCCGGATCGCGCCGTGCACATGGGTGGCATCGGTGCGTTGCCGTCCGCCGCGCTCCAGCAGCCGGTGCTCGCGCAGGTGCTCGAGCATCACGGTCAACAGACGGTCGGCCTGGCCTTGGCCGATTAGTCGGGTGCGGAACTCGCTGAGGACCGAGGCGTCGAAGCCCGGGTCCTCCAGCGGCAGGCCGAGCAAGAACTTCCAGTCCACACGTCCGCGGACGGCCTCTGCGGCCTGGCGGTCCGTCAGCCCCTCCGCGAACTGCAGGAGCAGCACCATGACCAGCCGTGCCGGCGACGTGGAGGGATGTCCCCGGGCCGCGAACAGATCGCTGAACTGCTCGTCGGCGAAGACCTCGCCCAGCGCATCACGAATTCGGATGGCCAACGAGCCCTGGGGGAACGCGGCCCGGGCGACCCGCGCCGTCATCTCGGGAATCTCATTAACCGGACCTGGGCCACAACGACATCACGGACCACCCCATCGGTTCCCCGCGAATCAGCGTCCACCCCACTCTCCCAGCCATCGGAAGATCACGCGGGCCGCACCGTGAATAGACCAGCAGAGTCACCACGGGGGTCACCTCATGAGGGTCATGGACGACGTCGAGCTCACCGAGGACGAGATCAACGACCTGCTCAGCGGCGATGACCAGGGGCCCGCGTGGGACGAGGAAGACGGCTACGAGTGGGTGAGCTGATCACCGCACCGTCAGTGCCCCGTCCAGTTCGTCGGCGCTGGCTCAGCGGCTCCACGGCGCCGGAAGCGGTAACCCGGGTGACGGCGGGCAGGTGCAGTTCGATGACGGAGGGGCTTGGTTGTCCGGGAGCGCACCCATGGCCTGCAGGTGGCGTCCTGCCTGTTCCGGCCGCTTTCCGGCATGTCTTCTCCAGCGGGCATTGGTCCGTACGTTCACCGCATCGGCTGCAGGCGCACGGCGGCATTGTGTTCGGGTGTCAGTGCTGGTGTGGTGCGGTGGACCGGTTTCGTGCGAAGAGCAGTCGCAGTGCGCCCACGCCGAGGACGCAGCCGGCGATGAGCGCCAGGGTGGTGGGTTCGTGGAGGGCGAGCTTGGCGAGGAGCACGATGATGGCGATGGCGCATGCGGTTGCCCCTAGGTGTCCGAGCACCCGCTCCCGAGTGCGGTCGGTGGTGCGGGCGTGGAGGTGGTTGATGAGGCCGAAGACGCCGAGGAAGGTGGCCGAGGCGAAGGTCAGGAGTTCGTTGATGCCGGGCAGCATGGCGAAAACGGCGCCGAGCAGGGTGAGCATCCACATGGCGTTGGCCGGCACCCCGGCAGGTGTCCGGCCCAGGAAGGGCGGCAGTTCACGGGCGTCGCTGAGGTCGCGGACGAGCCGGGCGGTGGAGAACAGGGTGGCGTTGACGGCCGACGAGGTGGCCAGCACAGCGGCCCCGGTCGCCAGCCAACGTCCGAACGTGCCGAGTGCCTCCTGGCCCACGGCCGCGAAGGCCACCTCGCGCTGGGAGACGATCAGCGAGTCCGAGACCAGCATCTGCGAACTCAGCGTCACGGCCACGTAGACGGCGATGACCACAAGCACCGACAGATAGAGCGCCCTGGGCAGCGTCCGGGCGGGCTGTTCCATGGCGTCGTAGTCGTAGGAGAGCAGCTCGAAGCCCTCATAGGCGATGAAGATCGAGGCGGCCCCCACGAACACGCCCAGGTAGCCGGTGTCGGCGAGTGGGCTGAGCCGGTGCGGCGACCACGCGAACAGCCCGATACCGGCGATGACCGCGAGGATGACGAGTTTGGCCAGCACCACGGAGTCCTCGGTGAGGCGCGACGCGCCGATGCCCCGAACATTGATCGCCAGGAACGCCCCGAGGACGACGACGGACGCGGCCCGGGCGACGACGTCGCCGGTTCCGATGGCCTGGGCGATGTAGTGGCCGAAGGTGAAGGCATAGACGGCCAGGGCGAGGACGTAGCCGAAGATGAGGTACCAGCTCGTGATCGCCGCGAAGCGGGGGTGCCCGGCCTCGCACAGGTAGGCGTACGGGCCGCCTGAGCGTCCCGAGCGCCGGGCGAGCCCCGCGTAGCTGTGCGCGGTGACAAGCGCCAGCAGACCCGCGAGCACGAAGCACATGAACGCGAGGTGGCCCGCGAGTTGGATGGTCACCCCCAGCACCGAGAAGATCCCGCCGCCGATCATTCCCCCGATGGCCATGGCCGAGGCGTCACGCAGCCTCAGCCGGCCACGGCCCCGACGCTGATGGCGCTCGGTCTTGGGGTGATACGGCCCGCCGCCTTGGTGTACGGCGGCGCCGGCTTCCTGTCCGTCCTGGTTCATGCTGGCTAGCGTAGGGATCGCCACCATTTGTCACTCCGCTGTCACCCCTCGTGTCCGCGAACCACCACGACGGGGCATGGGGCATGCTGAACGCAGTGCTGGCTGACCGATCCCAGCACGGCCTCGCCGAATCCGCCGTGCCCGCGGCCGCCCACCACCAGCAGCCGGGCCCCACGGGCGGCGTCCAGCAGCACGGCCGCTGGGTGTCCCTCCAGCGTTCTGGGGCGAATCTCGACCTGCCGGTCCGGGCCGATGGCCGAGTCGATCACCCGGCCCAGGTATCCGCCCGCGAGTCCTCCGAAGTCGTACGACCCGCTTCCGGGAGCCGCCAAGGCGTACCAGGCGAGCGGACGCTCCCAGGCGATGACCGCCTCTACCGCGCCACCGGTCAGCTCGGCCTGGTGGACCGCCCACAACAACGCCGCCTTCGACGACTCGGAGCCGTCGACGCCCACCACGATCCGCGGAACCGACGATGTCTCGCTGCTCATCGAAACTCCTCCTTGTACACAGCCAGGCGAGTACCTGGCCGCTCTGGAAACCCCACTTGTTCTCACAGCCGGGCAGGAACTGCGTCTGCTCGGCGTCATGGAGCGCTACGAAGTCCGTGCACACGCGGTGCTGCAGCGCAGCCGGATCGATGCGACGGCCGGATCCAACAGGCCGACGGACACCAGCCGCCCCGGCGTGCGGCTTCGACGACCAGATGGGTGAGCGAGCGGGCGCGCCAGAGGATCGATAACCACCTGGGTCAGCTCACCGCTGACACGGCCCCGGGGGGGGGAGAGAGATCTTGGTTCCGATCGTGAAAGACGTGCTCTCGCCGATCATGGACTGCCAAACCCTGAGACGGGCACATCGGGCAAGTCGGCCCGCCTGCTGAGCGGTGTCAGGGGAGGAACTCCGGATGAGCCTGGGTCTTCAGTGCCCAGGACTCACCAGTGCAGTCGCTCGGCAGCGGCGGGAAACGGTGCCCCTTCACGTCCGTACTCCAGTGGTGCCCGCCGCCGCAGTCGCATACGTAGATCCCGCTGGCGGGCACGAACTCGCCCGGATGCCAGGTCTCCTTCTTCTTGCTCATGCACCCTGTCTACGTCGGCACCCGACAAGCCGCGACCCGAGGCCACCCGTGGGCACCGGGTGGACGTCGCAACGTCTGATCCGGGCGTTCGGGCCTGTGCTCCCGACTTGCGACGTGAGGGGTGCGAGGCGGGCGCGAAGCCTGCGGCCCAGCGGCCGGCTCACCTGGCGAGCTTCCCCTCCCGGACGAGGAACTGGGTGCCCTTCGTCGGCGGCGCGGCGGTTGGCCAGGCGCTCCGTGTCGTCGGCCAGGTCCGCGAAGGGCAGTTCGTCGGTCTCTCACCGACATCGTGGCCATGATCGTGACGCAGAACCGGATCGGTTCTCACAAATGACCATCTGTGAGAGTTCTGCGAGCCCCTCCCGGGTGATCACATTTCCGCAGGTCGCCGTTGGCAAAAGTCCTCTCGAAACCGGCATGTTGTGCGAGGCACTTCTGAGAGACTCCCTCCATGGATTTGACGCCCGATCAGGCCGCACTTGCGGTAGAACGTCACGACTGCCCGAACTGTGACGCGCCCGCCGGCAGCGCCTGCCGCACCCGGGGCGGGAAGACCGCCGCGAAGTACCACACCCCGCGCTTCGTCCTCGTCCCCGCCCTCCGCGAGGAACTGGAGATCCCCGTCCCCGCCGACCGCGCTCCCGGCCGCGCGTGGAAGCAGGGCCCCGCGCTCGCGATCGTGCCCGCGCCCCGCACCGAGCGGCCGGTCCGCATCGGGTACGCGAGGACGTCGACCGCCCGGCAGGAGCTGGCGAGTCAACTCGAAGCCCTTCACCGGGCCGAGTGCCACAAGGTCTTCAAGGAGCAGATCAGCACCAGGGTCAAGGTCCGGCCCGAGCTGGAGAAGGCGCTCGCGCTGGCCCACCAGTTCAAGGAAGCCGCACCCGAGACGCCGGTCATCTTCACGGTGCACGAGCTGAAGCGTCTGGCCAGGAACGCGGCCGAGCTGATGACGCTGTCCGCCGAGCTCCAGGCCGGCGGCATCCAGCTCGAACTCCTCACCGGGCCGCTCACCGGGATCTACGACCCCAACGGCATGGGCGCGATGTTCTTCGCCGTGCTCGCCGTCGCCGGGCAGATCGAGCGCAACTACATCCGGGAGAAGACCCTGGAGGGCCAGGTCATCGCCGCGTCCAAGGGCAACCACGGCGGGCGGCCGAAGGTCATCGACGACGACATGCTCACCTTCGCCGTCGCCCTGAAGGACAAGGGCGTCCCTGTCCCGGAGATCGCGAAGAAGCTCACCATCAAGGTCGGGAAGAACGCGGGCAAGTCCCCCTCGGTCGCCTCGCTGTACCGGGCGCTCGCCGCGGACGATGGCCTGCCGCTGCGGCCCAAGCCCGTCCGCATCCGCCGGTCCGGGGACCCGCTCACCCCCGAAGAGATCGATCTGCGCGAACGGCTCCAGGCCCAGCCCCACCCGAACGCCGCAGGCACCCGACGTGGATGACCTCGCCACCGTTCGCGCGCAGGAATACGCGAAGGTGTACGACGAACTCCTCGCCGCCGCCGCCCGGCTCGACATGCTGCGGCGCCTGGAAGGCGGGAGCATCGACGCTCACGCGACCGCCGCCATGCACGGGCTCCGGTTCGCCGCCACCATCCTCTGGCCGGCCGTCCCGAACACCCCGCCGCCCGGCTACCGCCACGACAGCGAACGGCTGCTCCAGCTCGCCGCGAACTGGCGCGAGGCAGCACTGGAACTCGGCGAGTTCGCCCCGCCGCGCCCCGCCCTCCGGCTCGTCAGCGAGACGACAGCGGGGGATGAGGACTGAGAGCGGTGACGCGCGGGCGACGGCCCAGGGACCAAGATCACCGGCTTAGCGCTAATGGCTGTTCCGATGGTCCCCAAGGCCGGGCCGGGGTAGTCGGGCAGCACCCCGCCGCAGGTGGACGGCGTCCGCAGGCCGTTGCGGACTGAACCGCTCCGGGGTGCGTCAGAGCCGCCAACCAGCACGGAGCGGGTTCGGCCGGGACGGTTGGATCCCGTGGTCGTCGGGCGCGTGCTCCTCTGTCCCCCGGGGGCGCCTGGAGGGGTACGGCTACTTCTCGCTGTGGGGGCGGCTTCGGCCTAGAGTGGGCTCAATCAGCGTCCTGGACCCCGACGCGGCCACAGTCCGGCAGAATGTCGGGCGCGAGCGTATCTGGGGCGCACCGATGAGCAAGCCGGTCCGAGCAGCAGCGAGGGTGTATCGGTGGGCCCGCTTGGCGGGCAGTGCCCGTGATCGGGCACCTGGGCAGGGGCGGCAGTCGCACGCAGCTGAGGTTCCGGGTGCGGGACCCCCCGCGGGGCATGTTGTGTTCTGTCGAGCCACGCCGCCGGCCTGTGCGGTCCGAGCGCTTGGTCCGGGCAGGTGATCGCCCATCCCGCTTTCGCTGTCGATCCGTGGTGTCTGCGCGAGTGTGATCTGGATCTGGAGGTGCTCGCGCAGAGCGAGTCGCTGTTCGCGTTGTCCAACGGCCATGTGGGCTGGCGGGGCAACCTGGACGAGGGCGAGCCGCACGGCCTGCCGGGGACCTATCTCAACGGCGTCTTCGAGTTCCGCCCGCTGCCGTACGCGGAGGCCGGGTTCAGCTACCCGGAGTCCGGCCAGACGATCATCAATGTGACCAACGGCAAGGTGATGCGGCTGCTGGTCGACGGCGAGCCGCTGGACCTGCGCTACGGAACCCTGCACAGCCACGAGCGCGTGCTGGACTTCCGCGCCGGGGTGCTGGAGCGGAGCGTCCTGTGGACCACGCCCTCGGGCTGCACCGTGCGGATCCACTCGACCCGGCTGGTCTCGCTCACCCAGCGCGCGATCGCCTCGATCGCCTACGAGGTCGAGGCGGTCGACCGGCAGGTACAGGTCGTGCTGCAGTCCGAGCTGGTCGCCAACGAGCAACTGCCGCCGCAGGGAGGCGACCCCAGGGTAGCGGCGGTGCTTGACTCGGTGCTGGTGGCGGAGGACGACTTCGCACGCGGCAGCAGGCTGCGGCTGGTGCACCGCACGGAGCGCAGCGGGTCGCGGGTCGCGGTGGCAGCCGATCACCTCATCGACGGCCCGGCGGGTACATCGGCGGCGGCGGAGAGCGGTCCGGACGTGAGCCGCCTGACGGTGACCTCGCAGCTTGCGCCGGGTGAGTGTCTGCGGGTGGTGAAGACCGTGGCGCACGGGTGGTCCGGTGCCCGGTCGCTGCCCGCGGTGCGGGACCAGGTCGACGCGGCGCTGGCGGGCGCCGCGGAGATCGGGTGGGCGGGGTTGCTGGCGGGGCAGCGCGCGTACCTGGACGATTTCTGGGCTCATGCGGACGTGGAGGTGGAGGGCGATGCCGAGATTCAGCAGGCGGTGCGGTTCGCGCTGTTCCACGTCCTGCAGGCGGCGGCCTGCGCCGAGGAGCGGGCGATACCGGCCAAGGGTCTGACCGGGTCCGGGTACGACGGGCACTGCTTCTGGGACACCGAGGCGTACGTGGTTCCCATGCTGGTCCATACGGCGCCGGCGGCGGTGGGCCAGGCGCTGCGCTGGCGCCACGCCACCCTTCCGGCGGCGCTGGCCCGGGCGGCCAAGCTCGGGCTGGCGGGGGCCGCGTTTCCCTGGCGGACGATCAACGGGGATGAGTGCTCGGCGTACTGGCCGGCCGGGACGGCGGCCTTCCATGTCAACGCCGACATCGCCGACGCGGTGGTGCGCTACACCTCGGCTACCGGCGACGTGGCCTTCGAACGTGAGGTCGGCCTGGAACTGCTGGTGCACACCGCCCGGTTGTGGCGCTCCCTGGGCTACCACGACGATGCGGGGGTGTTCCACCTGGACGGGGTGACCGGTCCGGACGAGTACAGCGCGGTCGCCGACGACAACATCTACACCAACGTGATGGCCCAGCAGAACCTGGTGGCCGCCGCCGACGCGGTCTCGCGCCACCGCCAGGCGGCACTCTCGCTCGGGGTGGACGATGAGGAGACTGCTGCCTGGCGCGACGCCGCGGCCCGGATCGCGATGCCCTTCAACGCGGTGCTGGGCGTGCACGAGCAGTCGGTCGGTTTCACCACCCACCAGGTGTGGGACTTCGCCGCGACCGCAGCGCAGTCCTACCCGCTGATGCTGCACTTCCCCTACTTCGACCTGTACCGCAAGCAGGTCAGCAAGCAGGCCGACCTCGTCTTCGCCATGCAGCAGCGCGGCGACCTGTTCACCGCGCAGCAGAAGGCCGCCAACTTCGCCTACTACGAGGCGGTCACGGTGCGGGACTCCTCCCTGTCCGCCAGCAGCCAGGCTGTCCTGGCCGCCGAGGTCGGCCACCTGCGCCTGGCCTACGACTACCTCGGCGAGGCGGCGCTGATGGACCTGGCGGACCTGGAGCACAACACCCGCGACGGCATCCACCTCGCCTCACTTGCCGGGACCTGGATCGCCCTGGTGACCGGCTTCGGCGGGATGCGGCACCAGAACAACGCACTCGCCTTCGCCCCGCGCCTGCCCGAGCAGTTGACCCGCCTGGCCTTCGCCGTGCAGTTCCAGCAACGCTGCATCCGGGTGGACATCACCCACCAGGACGCCACCTACACCCTCCTGGAAGGCTCCGACCTGGAGATCAGCCACCACGGCGAACCGCTGACGGTGACCGGCCACTCGCCCTGCCGCGCGGCCGTACCAGCCGCGCCACAGCTGCCTGAACCACGTCAGGCCGCCGGTCGCGTTCCACCGCGGCGGACCTGGGCAGCCGATCAGCAGCACGAAGCCGAGGACCCTTCGCGAGCACACTGAGGCGCGCGGCCGAGCCGCTTCCCGAATCCGCGCACAACCCATCCGCCACCAGGGGAGAACATGCACGCGATCCTGCACGCGCTCTCGCTCACCGGCTCGATGGCCTGGGAGATCACCTGGGCGCTGATCCTGGGCTTCGCCCTGTCCGCGGTGGTACAGGCGGTGGTGCGAAGGTCCACGATCATCCGGCTGCTGGGCGATGACCGGCCAAGGACGCTGGCCCTGGCCTCGCTGCTCGGCGCGGCGTCCTCCTCGTGCTCCTACGCGGCCGTCGCTCTGGCCCGTTCACTGTTCCGCAAGGGCGCGAACTTCACCGCCGCGATGGCCTTCGAGATCGCCTCCACCAACCTGGTCATCGAACTCGGCGTGATCCTGACCCTGCTGATGGGCTGGCAGTTCACCGCCGCCGAGTTCGTCGGCGGCCCGATCATGATCGTGGTCCTGGCCGTGCTCTTCCGGGTACTGCTGCGCGACAAGCTCCTACGCGAAGCACGTGAACAGGCCGAACGCGGAGCGGCGGGCTCGATGGAGGGCCATGCGGCGATGGACATGTCCGTCCAGCGCGAGGGCACCTTCACCCGGCGCCTGTTCTCAACGCAGGGATACACCTCGGTGGCGCACGTGTTCGTGATGGAGTGGGCCGCGATCCTGCGCGACCTGGTCATCGGCCTGCTCATCGCCGGGGCCGTCGCCGCCTGGGTCCCCGACTCCTTCTGGCACACCTTCTTCTTCACCGGCCATCCCCTGGCGTCCAAGATCTGGGGACCGCTGGTGGGACCTCTGGTCGCCATGCTCTCGTTCGTGTGCTCGATCGGCAACGTGCCCCTGGCCGTAGTGCTGTGGAAGGGCGGCATCAGCTTCGGCGGCGTCGTCGCCTTCATCTTCGCCGACCTGCTGATCCTGCCGATCCTGGCCATCTACAAGAAGTACTACGGGTGGCGGATGACCTTCTTCCTCGCCACGACCTTCTACACCGCGATGGTCATCGCCGGATACATCGTGGAGTTCACGTTCGGCGGCCTGGGACTGGTCCCCGACCAGGCCCGGGCAACGCTCCCGACCCAGGGCGTGAGCTGGAACTACACCACCTGGCTCAACATCGTCTTCCTGCTCCTGGCCGCCGCCCTGGTGCTCCGCTTCATCCGTACCGGCGGACGGGCCATGCTCGCGATGATGGGCGGCGCCCCCCAGAAGGAGCATGCCGACATGGACATGGACACCGGTGGCCGGGATTCACCGGCCACCGGCCGCGGTGAAAGCCACCACTGAGAGGAGGACCACCGGTCCTCACCCCTGTCTGCGCTCCACGAGCGTAGACTGACAAGAGAGTTGATCTTCCTGTCCGGGTTCCCCGCGGGCAGGCGCTCGCGTCGCCCCAGACTCCCGGCGGCATCCACGTACCGACCGCTGGATGAATCCCGAGGAGCTGATGACGTCCATGGCATCCAGTCACCGATGGCAGCCCCCAATCCCCGGAGCCATCAATCGAATTGGCATGCCCGCTGCCCGGCAAGGGACCCGGGGCGGGCGTGCTGCGGGGACGGGTGGGGAATCGACGTGGAACTGATCATCGTTCGGCACGGCGAGACCGCATGGACGCTGTCGGGCCGGCACACCGGTGCCACCGACCTTCCGCTCACCGAACACGGTCGTCTTGAGGCGGCTGCGCTGCGGCCCCTGCTCGGCCACGTCCTTGCCGGCCGCGAGCCCGTGGTCTACGCAAGCCCGCGGGAGCGCGCGGCCCAGACCTTGGCACTGGCGATGCCCGGTGTCCGGGGAAACGTGGAGCCGCTCGTCGCCGAGTACGACTACGGAACGTACGAGGGCCTGACACATGAGCAGATCTCCACGCTGCGCCCGGGGTGGAACATCTGGCGCGACGGATGCCCCGCTGGTGAGAGCACCGGGGGCGTCGGCGCGCGTGCCGACGCGTTCCTGATCGGGCACGCCGAGCACACGCCAGGTCCGGTGGTGGTGGTCTCCCACGGGCACTTCTCTCGAATCCTGGCAGCACGGGCGCTGGGCCTCGCGGCAGACCACGGCCGCCTGCTGGGCGCCGGCACCGCTTCGGTCTCGGTGGTCAAGGACTTCCACGGCGAGCGCTGCATCGCACTGTGGAACGCCTCCGCCGACCTCCTCGGGGCCCCGGTAGCCCTTGGCCGAAGCCAGGCTGTCCCTGACGCCGCACCCGGGCATTGAGGCCCGACAGACATCACACCGCCCGTGAGCGTGCGCCCCTCCATCACGTGGACCGGGTCCTTGATGAGCGTCCGAGCGGGCACGCATCCGGATCCTTCGTGATCATCCTGGGGCAGTGCCGCCCGTCCATGGGCGGTGGGCAGGCGGCGATAGGTTCGATGCCACGGCACGACCGCAGTGCCGCTGGAGTCAGGCCGCCCGGGACCTAGGCTCACTTCAGTCTTGGTCCCGCTTGATCGGGACCCGCCACACCAGCCGGGTTCCGCGCGGGATCCCCGGGGCGACGGCAAGTGCCCCCCCGCACCGCCGGGCCCGCGCGTCGAGATCGGCCAGCCCGCTTCGGGCCGCGCTCTCCGCGATGCCGACCCCGTCATCGACCACGGTGAGGGTGAGGTCCGTGCGCGTCGCCGCGACGGTGACCTCGACCGCCCGGGCCTTGCGTGGCGGGCCGCGTTGCTCAGCGCCTCGCCCAGCACCGCCAGCAGGCTTTCGACGAAGTCGCCGGGGACCTCGGTGTCTAGCAGGCCCTCCATCCGCAGCCCAGGTGTGCAGCCCAGGGCTGCGACCGCCCGCTCGACCGTTTCGACGATGCGGGCACGCAGGCCATGGCCGCCGGGTCCGGCATCGCGGGCGCGCAGGCCGAAGATCGTCGAACGGATGATCTTCACCGTGGCGTCCAGGTCGTCCACCGCGCGGTGGACCCGCTCCAATGCCTGCGGGTGGTCGATGAAGCGCTCGGCGCTCTGCAACGTCATACCGGTCGCGAAGAGCCGCTGGATCGCCAGGTCGTGCAGGTCGCGGGCAATTCGGTCGCGGTCCTGCAACAGGGTCATCTGCTCGGCGTCGCGACGGCGCTCGGCCAGTTCCAGCGCCAGCGCGGCCTGTCCGGCGAACCCCAGCAAGGGGCAACCGTCCTCCGCGGTGAACTCGGTGCCACCCTCGGTGCGAGCGAGCGCCAGAACCCCGCGCACCCCGCCCTCGACCGTCCCCATCCGCACCGCGACAGCAGGCCCGAGACCCTGCCAGCGTTCCCGTGGGGCAGTGATCCTCGCATCCTTGTTGACTGCGGCGCTGATGATCGGCCGCCCGGAGCGCAGAGCGGCCCCGACCAAGGAACCCTCCGCCGGCAGCACCAGTCCCTGGTGGGCTTCGGCCCCCTCGCCGACGGCCACCTCCACGATCAGTTCGCCCGCGCCCAAGGGCAACGCGATCACTGCCAAGTCAGCTTCGGCGATGGACCTGGCCCGTTCGGCCAGCAACTGCAGCACCTCGGCCCGCCCGGCTCCGGTGAGCAGGTTGCTGGTGATCTCGGCGCTGGCGGTCAGCCAGCGCTCGCGTTGCCGGGCCTGGCTGAACAGCCAGGCGTTGTCGATGGCCACCCCGGCCGCCACCGCCAGCGTCGCCAGGACAGCCTCGTCCTCGGCGTCGAACTGGCCGCCACCGTTCTTCTCCGTCAGGTAGATGTTGCCGAACACCTCACCACGCACCCGGATCGGCACACCGAGGAAGGTGTCCATCGGCGGATGGTTGGACGGGAAGCCGAGCGAGGCCGGGTGGGTGGACAGCTCGGTCAGCCGCAGTGGCACCGGGTTGCTGATCAGCTCCCCGAGCAGGCCGTGCCCCTGCGGAGGCGTTCCAATCGCCGCCTCCTGCGCTTCATCGAGGCCGACGGTGATGAACTGGGACAGCCGCTGGCCCTCACCGATCACTCCCAACGCGCCGTACCGGGCATCCACCAGCGCCACCGCGGCCTCCACGATGTGCTGCAGCACCTGGTCGAGTTCCAGTTCCCTGCCGACATCCAGGACCGCTTCCAGCAGGCTGTGCACCCGATTTCTCGCGTCCCGGGCCATGTCCAGCCGCGCCTGGAGTTCTCCAAACAGCCTGTCCCGTTGAAGCGCGTCCTGCTCGCCCGCTGCCTCTTCGATCATCTGGGACTACCTGGGAACCACTGCCCGACCGTCAACGCTGACACGAAGATCGACTCCATGGGTCGAGCGCACCCCGGGTTCCTGCTGCTACGGGAGGCAGCAGAGTCGCCAGGGCTGCACTGGGTGTCCACCTCAGCCCTGCCGCCATCCACCCGGTCCACAAGGCCGACGGGAACCGGCGGCTCCCCGGGTGCGACGACCATGCGGATGAGCGTGCGCGCGAGGGGGTCGATGACCACGCGGGTCAGCTCACTGCAGGCACCGTCGCTGGTGGGGTCCTCGGTGCCGATCGTGAAGGACGTGCTCTGGCCGGTCATGGGCTCGCTTCTCTTCTGTGCCGTGCGCCGTCACCGATACGGCGTAGGTTCCACAGGCCGCCGAGGCGTTCGTGGTTGGGGAGTTCCTCCTCCTGGTTCAGACGTGCGAACAGGTCGAAGAAGGCGTTCAGGGCGTCGTCGCCGCGCAGCCGCTGTTCGATGGAGCGAAGCGCGCGGTACGTCAGCCTCGGTCTCATGTCGTCCTCCCTCTGCCGGGACCGGAGCCCGTCGCCGGTGTCGCGGCTCCGGGAACCGGGGATCGCCTAGACGGGCACAGGATGCTGGCTGCACCATGCGCACCGGCGGCGGCCCTGCGTGCCCGGTCTGTTGTTGCCGTGGTCCTTGATCTCAATGCCGTAGGGGCAGTTGTCGTTGTCGTGGTAGACGTCCGGATCGGCATCAGTGTGGAACGCGGTGCCCGTCGCTTATCCGGCAGCCCGTGGTGAGGTGCCCGGTCCCTGGCTGGGCGCCGGTTCGGCTGCTTGCGGACGCGCAGCAGTGGGCTCGGTGGTCGAACTGTCGGTGGTGGTCCGGTCCAGGATCCGGTAGGCGAGGAGTTTGATCCGGTCGGTGACCAGGAACCAGACCAGGGCGTAGCCCCAGACCAGCAGGGCGTACGTCCAGCCGAGCGGGGTCATCAGGACGCCGAAGACGGCGATCAGGGTGGCCAGGATCTGGGTGCCGAGCACGGCCAGCCACAGGATGCGGGCGGGGCGGATGGACCAGAAGGGTCCGCGGGTGCGGGTGAGGAAGATCGTCAGGTGTCCGGCGACGGACAGCATCAGGTACATCAGGGTCTGCAGTTGCGGGTGGCCCAGGTGGAAGACGCTGTTGCCGAGGTAGAACAGGCCGAAGGCGGCGATCGGGCCCACCACGCCCAGGACTGTGGCGATGCCCAGTACCAGGCGCATGTTCCAGGCTTCGGGGCGGTTGCGGTAGCGGACGTTGTCGTAGGCGATGGACAGGATGGCGCCGTCGTTGAGCAGCGCCAGTATGACGATCATGACGGCGGTCAGCGGGTAGAAGTTGAAGACCAGGATGGCCAGGGTGACGAACAGCAGCACGCGCAGGGTTTCGGCGATGCGGTAGATCGCGTAGCTGTTCATCCGCTGGAAGATCTTGCGGCTTTCCTTGATCGCGTCGATGATCACGGACAGGCCGGGGGTGGTCAGGACGATGTCGGCCGCCGCGCGGGCGGCGTCGGTGGCGCCGTCCACCGCGATGCCGCAGTCGGCCTTCTTCAGCGCGGGGGCGTCGTTGACGCCGTCGCCGGTCATGCCGACGATGTGGCCGCGTTTCTGCAGGACGTCGACGATGTGGAACTTGTGCTCGGGGAAGACCTGGGCGAAGCCGTCGGCCTCCTCGATGGACTTCGCGGTCGCCGCGCTCTCCTCCTGTTTGACGTCGCCCAGGCCGGCGGCGTCCAGGATGCCGGTGCCCATGCCGAGTTTCTTGGCGGTCTCCTGGGCGATGGCGAGTTGGTCGCCGGTGACCATCTTGACGCTCACGCCCATGTCGCGGGCGGTGGCGATGGTGGTGGCGGCGTCCTGGCGCGGCGGGTCGGACAGGGGCAGCACACCGAGGAACTGCCAGGGCCCGTCCTGGCCTTCGGCGCGGGCCACGCCCAGGGCGCGGAAGCCCCGGGCGGCGAAGGCGTTGACCGCACCGTCCACGGCGGTTTTGACGTCCGCGGCGTTGGCCGACAGCGCCAGGATGACCTGGGGTGCGCCCTTGGTCGTCCTGAACACGGTGCCTTGCGTGGGCTGGGCGGTGGCTTCGGTGCGCTTGTGGACCGGGTCGAAGGGCTGGAAGTGGGTGACCCGGTAGCCGGCCAGGGCGTCCTTGTCACCGAGGCCGCCCAGGACGGCCAAGTCGATGGGGTCCTGGTTCTCGGCGCGCGAGGCCAGGGCCGCCGCGAGGATGACCTGGTCGGCCGGTGTGTCGCTGGCGCTGAAGACCTCGCCCAGGGTGAGGGTGTTCTGGGTCAGGGTGCCGGTCTTGTCCGCGCACAGCACGTCCACGCCGGCCAGTTCCTCGATCGCCACCAGCCGGCTGACGATCGCCTGCTTGCGGGCCAGCAGCCGAGCGCCGACGGCCATGGTCACCGACAGCACCGTCGGCATCGCCACCGGGATCGCGGCGACCGTCAGCACCAGGGCGAACTGCACCGTGGTGAACAGCGGGTCGCCGCGAACCAGCGCCACCACGATGATCACCGTGACCAGGACCGCGGCCAGGACGATCAGGTAGTTCCCGATCCTCAGGACGGCGCGCTGGAAGTGGCTGACCGTGTGGGCGTCCTGGACCAGTTGCGCGGTCTTGCCGAAGTAGGTGTCCACACCGGTCGCGTAGACCAGGGCGTCGCTCTCGCCGCGGCGGACGATGGAGCCGGAGAACACCGCCTCGCCGGGCTGCCGGGTGGCCGGCAGCGACTCCCCGGTCAGCGCGGACTGGTCCACCTCGACCTCGTCACCGGTCAGCAGCCGGGCGTCGGCCGGCACGATGTCGCCCAGCCGCACCCGGATGACGTCCCCCGGGACCAGGTCCCGTGCGGCGACGGTGGTCCACGCTCCCTCGCGCCTGACCCGGGCCTTGATCGCGAGTCTGGCCTTCAACGCGTCGATCGCGTTGCCTGCCTGGTGCTCCTCCCAGAAGCCGACCACGGCGTTGGCCACCAGCAGGACCAGGATGATGAAGAAGTCCGGCCAGTGGCCCACCACGGCCGACAGGATCACCGCGGCCTCGATCATCCACGGGATCGGGCCCCAGAAATAGGCCAGGAACTTCAGCAGCGGGTTGGCCTTGACCTCGGCTATCTCGTTGGGCCCGTACCGGGTCAGCCGCTCGGCGGCCTCGGCCTGGCCCAGCCCGGAGGGGGAGCTGTTCAGCTTCTGCTCGACCTCCGGCAGGGGGAGGGATTTGAGGTCCTCGCCCGAGGAGGGCTCGGGGGCCCTGCCGGCCCCTGTGGCCGGTGCCGCGCTAGCATCCGCTGTCATGAGTGGGTTCCGCCGATCTTCGGGTAGCTGGTGTCGGGTGCGCGTACAGGGGGAAGGGTGACCCGCAGGTCAGGAGGCCCGCTCCAGGGCTGGGGTGTAGGCGCCGCGGCGGGCGGCCGCATCGCATCGGGCGCGGTGCAGCAGGGCCTTCTGCGCGGCGGGGACCTGGGTGTCCTTGCCGTGCCAGATCTCCAGGGCCGGCTGCTGGATGGCGCGGGCGAAGGAGAACGTCAGGGGCCAGGGAAGGCGGGACCGGTCCCGCGTGTGCATGGCGTTGAGATAGGCCGTGGCCTGCTCACCCGGTTGCCCGCCCGACAGGAACGCGATCCCCGCGACGGCGGCAGGCACCGTGCGCCGAAGGGCGTCCAGGGTGGCGTCGGCCACGGCGTCCACCGACTCCTGGTCGGGGCAGTCCGATCCCGGGAGAACCATGTTCGGCTTGAGAATCAGACCCTCCAACGAGACCCGCTGGTCGTGGAGCTGACCGAAGACCGCCCGCAGGACATCCTCGGTCACCTCGCCGCACCGCCTCAGGGTGTGCCGCCCGTCCATGAGCACCTCCGGCTCCACCATCGGCACCAGCCCGGCCTCCTGGCACAGGGCGGCGTAACGGGCCAGGGGGTGGGCGTTGGCCTGGATGCAGCCGGCGCTTGGGCGGTCTTCGCCGATCGTGATCACCGCGCGCCACTTGGCGAAGCGGGCACCCAGGCTCCGGTACTCGGCCAGGCGCTCCCGCAGCCCGTCCAGGCCCTCGGTGACGCTCTCGCCCGCACTCAGCGCCAGCGCATGGGTTCCGGCGTCGACCTTGATCCCGGCGAGGATCCCGGCGTCGTTCAGGAGCTGCACCAGGGGCGTCCCGTCCGGGGCGCGCTGGCGGATCGTCTCGTCGTGGAGGATCGCCGCGCTGATGAACTCGCCCAGACCCGGCGTGGTGACCAGCCACTGCCGGTAGGCGTGCCGCATCTGCGGTGTCCGGGGGATCCCGGCCTGGTCGAAGCGTTCCTCGCAGGTGGGGATGCTCTCGTCCATCGCCAGCAGGCCCTTGTCGCCGCCGACCAGCGCCTGGGCCACGGCCACCAGCTCCTGCGCGCTCACGGTGCCGTGCCCCAGACCCAGTCGCGGATCTCGGGCAGGTCCTGACCGTGGATGTTGATGTAGCGGGTGTGCTCGACCAGCTTGTCCTGCATCTGCTGCTTGAGGTAGTCGCCGCCGGCGCCGAGCTGCGGGAGCCGGTCGATGACGTCCATGACCAGGTGGAAGCGGTCAAGGCGGTTCTGCACGCGCATGTCGAAGGCGGTAGTGATGGTGCCCTCCTCGTTGTAGCCGCGTACGTGCAGGTTGCGGTTGGTGCGGCGGTAGGTGAGGCGGTGGATCAGCTGGGGGTAGCCGTGGAAGGCGAAGATGATGTGCTTGTCGCGGGTGAACAGCGAGTCGTAGTCGGCGTCGCTCAGGCCGTGCGGGTGCTCGCTCTCGGGCTGGAGCTTCATCAGGTCCACCACGTTGACGACCCGGACCCTGAGCTGCGGAAGGTGCTCGCGCAGGATCGAGACAGTTGCCAGAACTTCCAGGGTGGGGGTGTCCCCGGCGCAGGCCAGGACCACGTCCGGTTCCGCTCCCTGGTCGTTGCTGGCCCACTGCCAGATGCCGGCTCCCTCGGTGCAGTGCACGACTGCGGCCTCCATGGAGAGCCACTGCGGCATCGCGCGCTTGCCGGCGACCACGACGTTGACGTAGTTGCGGCTGCGCAGGCAGTGGTCCATCACGGACAGCAGGGTGTTGGCGTCCGGGGGCAGGTAGACGCGTACCACGTCGGCCTTCTTGTTCACCACGTGGTCCAGGAAGCCGGGGTCCTGGTGGGTGAAGCCGTTGTGGTCCTGCTGCCAGACGTGCGAGGTCAGCAGGTAGTTGAGGGAGGCGATGTCACGCCGCCAGGGCAGCTTCTTGGTGATCTTGAGCCATTTGGCGTGCTGGTTGAACATCGAGTCGACGATGTGGATGAACGCCTCGTAGCAGTTGAACAGCCCGTGGCGGCCGGTCAGGAGGTATCCCTCCAGCCAGCCCTGGCACTGGTGCTCGCTGAGCATCGAGTCCAGCACCCGCCCCTGGGGTGCCAGGAACTCATCTCCCTCCACGGTGGCGCCTTGCCACTGGCGGCTGGTGACCTCGAAGACCGAGCCCAGGAAGTTGGACACGGTCTCGTCGGGGCCGACGAGGCGGAAATTGCGCGTGCGCTCGTTCAGCGCGGTGACGTCCCGCAGGAAGCTGCCAAGCACCAGCGTGTCCTGAGCCTGGACCGCGCCGGGGGCAGGCACGTCCACGCCGTGGGTGCGGAAGTCGGGCATCCGCAGGTCCCGCAGCAGCATGCCGCCGTTGGTGTGCGGGTTCGCGCCCATCCGCCGATCGCCCTCGGGTGCCAGCGCGGCCAACTCCGGCACCAGCGCGCCGTCGGTGTCGAACAGCTCCTCGGGGCGGTAGCTGCGCATCCACTCCTCCAACTGCTCGACGTGCCCGGGGTGGTCGGCGTCGACCAGCAGCGGGACCTGGTGCGAGCGGAAGGTGCCCTCGATCGGGAGACCGTCGACCTCCTTGGGGCCGGTCCAGCCCTTGGGGGAGCGCAGGACGATCATCGGCCAGCGCGGCCGGGTGGTGTCGCCGGTGGTGCGGGCGTGCTCCTGGAGGGCCTGGATCCGCTGGATTGCACGGTCCAGGGCAGCGGCCATCAGCTGGTGCATCGCCTGCGGCTCATCTCCGGAGACGAATACCGGCTCCCAGCCGCAGCCGCGGAGGAACTGCTCCAACTCCTCCTCCTCGATCCGGGCCAGGATTGCCGGGTTGCTGATCTTGTAGCCGTTCAGGTGCAGGATCGGCAGGACCGCCCCGTCGCCGACGGGGCTGAGGAACTTCGTGGACTGCCAGGAGGTGGCCAGCGGTCCGGTCTCGGCCTCGCCGTCGCCGACCACGCAGGCCACGATCAGGGCGGGGTTGTCGAACGCGGCCCCGAAGGCATGGCTGAGCGAGTAGCCCAGCTCACCGCCCTCGTGGATGGAGCCCGGGGTGGAGGGTGCGACGTGGCTGGAGATCCCGCCGGGGAAGGAGAACTGGGTGAACAGCTTCTTCATCCCCGCCTCGTCCTGGCTGATGTCGGGGTAGACCTCGCTGTAGGACCCCTCCAGGTAGGTGTTGCCCACCAGGGCGGGGCCGCCGTGACCGGGGCCGGCGACGTAGAACATGTCCAGGTCGTACTTCTTGATCACCCGATTCAGGTGCACGTAGATGAAGTTCTGCCCGGGGGTGGTGCCCCAGTGGCCGACGATCAGCGGCTTGACGTGGGCCAGCTCCAGCGGCTTGGTCAGCAGCGGGTTGTCGTAGAGGTAGAGCTGGCCAACCGACAAATAGTTCGCCGCCCGCCAGTACGCGTCCATCGCCTGCAGCAGGTCCGGTGACAGGACCGGCTCGCCGGTGACGGCGGGCTGGGAGGGGGGTTCGACGTCCATGGCTCAGGACTCCTTCATGGTCATGGCCCGCGGTCCGGTGGGGCGGTGGCTAATGGCTGTTGAGGAGCGGGGAGCCGTTGACCGGGATGTCGCCCTTGGAGGTCTCCACGACCGGACCCGGCACGTCGGGGTCCGAGGTGTCCGTCAGCCCCGGCCGCGCCCTGGGGACAGCGGCGGTCAGGGGCACGGCGGCGGCGGTCTCGCGCGCCAGGAAGGAGCCCAGCTCCCCGATGGTGCTCATCAGCGGGGCCGGGAAGACGACGGTGGTGTTCTTGTCGACGCCGATCTCCACCAGGCTCTGCAGGTTGCGCAGTTGGAGGGCAAGGGGGTGCTCCATCATGATGTCGGACGCCTCGCCCAGTGCGGCGGCGGCCAGGGACTCGCCCTCGGCGTTGATGATCTTGGCGCGCTTCTCCCGCTCGGCCTCGGCCTGGCGGGCCATTGCCCGCTTCATGCTGTCCGGCAGCTGAATGTCCTTCAGCTCCACCAGCGTCACCTGGACGCCCCACTCGACGGTGGCCACGTCCAGGATCTCGCGGATGTCCAGGTTGATCGCGTCGGTCTCGGACAGGGTCTCGTCCAGGGTGTGCTGGCCGACGACCTTGCGCAGCGTGGTCTGGGCGATCTGGTCGATCGCGGCGTAGACGTTCTCGATCGCGACCACCGACTTGACCGGGTCCACGACCCGGAAGTAGGCGACGGCGGAGACGTCGACGCTGACGTTGTCGCGGGTGATGATGCCCTGGGACTGGATCGGCATGGTCACGATCCGCAGCGAGACGCGGTGCATGACGTCGATGAACGGGATGATCAGGTGCAGTCCCGGTTCCCGGGGGCCAACGACGCGGCCCAAGCGGAACAGGACGCCCTGCTCGTACTGCTTGACGATCTTCACCGCCAGCGCGAGCACGGCCAGAACAACTAGCACAACGATAATGATGATCAGGACGGGCATCGGGTGCCTCGGATCGGATGACGCGCGCGAATGTCGGCGGGTCGCTACGGTCAGGTCCGCAGAATGGGCGGCCGGTCCTCCGGGCGGCTACGGGAATTCCCTGAGTTCCGCGGGGTCCAGGCGAAACGGAACGTGGGGCCCGACACCCGGAAGCTTCCAGGCGGCATAGTCCAACGCCGTACTGTCAGTCAACGCCCGCGACCAGTCTCTGTCAATGAGCACCCTCCGGGCAGGGACCACCGCCGATGGCGCCGCAGGGCCGCCGGCAGGCCCGGGGAGGCCCGGGTACCGCGCTGGGGTGGGCGGTCACCGCACGTGCGGGACCTAGTCGGGGTCGGGGTGGTCCTGACCTGCCACGACGGCGACGGGGCAGGGGGCGTGGTGCAGCACGGCGTGGTTGACCGGGCCCAACTGCAGTCCCAGATGGCCCTGGCGGCGGTGGGCGCCGACCACGACCAGGTCTGCGCTGCCGGCCTGGTGGAGCAAGACCTTGGCGGCCGGTCCGTGCGTGGACTTGTGCTCCACCTGCACGCGGAACGTGCCGGCGGCCCCGGGCACCGGGGTGTCCAGCAGCTGGGCGACGTGCTTGGCTGCTGCGTTCATGAGCGCGAACGCGTCGGCGGAGTTCGAGGGCCAGGCATGGACCAGGTGCAGGTCCGCCTGCCGCAGGACCGCTTCCCGAACCGCGAACCGCGTTGCCTCAGCGGACGGGTTCGGGCCAAGGCCCAGCACGACCCGGGGCCGCTGGTGGGACGGGCGCTGCCCGGGACCGCGGACCACCACGACGGGGAACGCCGCGCGGGCCGCCACCCGCAGACCCACCGACCCCAGCAGCAGGCCCGCGAAGCCGCCTGCCCCGCGTGCGCCCAGCACCAGCAGCGGCGCCAGGCGCTGCAGGTCCAGCAATCCGCTCACCGGCTCATCGGGGATGACCTCGCTCTCCACCCGAACACCGGGGCACTCGGGCTCCGCATGCTTGGCGGCGGTGGACAGCAGGTCCTGGACCTGTGACCGCTCCGATCCGCCGGGCAGCGGGACCGGCGTCAGCCGAAAGGTTGCCGTTCCTGCCCGACGGTCGTCACCATGCGTGTCAGACAGGGCTACTGTATGGAGGGAAGAGCTGAATATGCCGGTGCGATGAGGCGCGTCATGCCTCACCCCGGACCTGCCAGGGGCATAGAACGACGACGGCATTGCCCGCAGACCGCCGTGAAACCGCCTCAGCGGTGCTTTTCCAGCTGCCCCTGAACCCGGCCGCGTCGCGCACAAGACGCCAGGGAGTCCAGGGTGTTCCACAGGCAGCGCACCACAGCAGCTACCCTGACGGCGCCGCCGTCCCCGGGACCGGAACACCAACGGCTGACCGTCCACCGGCACGACCGCAGACGGGGAACGCTGATCGCACTGGCCGGCGAGATCGACCTCGACTCCGCCCCCTTCGTGCACCAGGCGGTACAGGGGTGCCTGCACGCGGGGATCCGCACCATCGACCTCGACCTGAACCATGTCACCTTCTGCGACATCAGCGGCCTGAACGCCCTCCTCGACGCGACCTGGCTCACCACCGCCGACGGAGGGCGCCTGCGCCTGGAGAACCCGTGCCCGATGCTGTCCCGCCTGCTCGCCCTCACCGGAGCCCACCTCTATCTCGCCACCCGCACCGACGGTATCCGCGACCTGCTCCAGGACGGGGCCCCGATCGACCGGGCCGTCCGCGGCCGGTTCCTGCCCCAGGCCCGCGCCGCAGGGGCGCCCGATGATCAGTGACCGCATGGCCAAAGTCCTGCTCCTCCTGCAGAACCAGGAGGAGCCCGGCGAAGTGGCGGACATCGCCGCAGCGGCAGCCGGGGCCCTGGGCGTCGACGGCCTGGCCCTGTCGCTGACCACAGCGGACGAGGACCACCACAGCGAGGTGTGGTGGTCCTCCCAGGGCCCGGCCTGCGACTTCGAGGACCTGCAGCTCACCCTGGGCCAGGGACCGGGCATCGATACGGCCAGCACCGGAGCCATGGTGTGGGTACCGGACCTGGCTGCGGTCCGCGCCGACCGCTGGCCGCTGCTGTCCATGGAAGCCCCCGACCTGGCGGCCCGCGCGGTGTTCTGCTTCCCGCTGGGAATCGGCGCGATCCGCGTCGGCGTCCTGACCGCCGTACGCCGCACCCCCGGTCCCCTGACACCCGAACAGGCCGACGACGCCCTGGTGCTGGCGGCGGCCCTGACCGCCCGATGCCTGGGCCAGGGCGAACCCGGGCAGAACGCCCTGGACCCCACCGATCCCCTGCGCACCCTGCCGCACGCCGTGGTCCACCAGGCCACCGGCATGCTCAGCGTCCAACTCTCCCTGCCCCTGCCCCAAGCCCTGCTACGGCTGCGCGCGCATGCTTACAGCAGCGGACGCACCATCAACGCCACCTCCCAGGACATCGTGGACCGGCGACTTCGCCTGGACCACAACGGCGACGGCGACGGCACCGCGGTGCCCGTCGCAGACAAGGACTGATCGCCATGCCCCGCGAACAGCAGCTCACCGAGGTCTTCGTGGAAGTCGCCGACTCCCTGATCGACGACTTCGACCTCATCGACTTCCTCCAGCAGCTCTCCGTGCGCTGCATGGAACTCCTGGACGTGGCCGCCGTCGGCATCCTGCTGGCCGACCAGCACGACCACCTCCAGGTCCTGGCCGCCTCCGACGAGCACACCAGACTCCTGGAACTCCTGGTCCTGCAGCACGACCAGGGCCCCTGCGTGGACTGCTACCGCAGCGGCACCCCGCGCACCGACATCGACCTCCACGACCCGCAGACCACCCAGCACTGGCCCCAGTTCGCCGCAGCAGCCCACAAAACCGGCTTCGTCACCGCCAACGCCATCCCGCTGCGCCTGCGCGGCCGGGTCATCGGGGTCCTGGGCCTGTTCCAGACCGCCCCCGATCCCCTCAGCGCCGCCGACGTTACCCTCGCCCAGGCCCTGGCGGACGTGGCGACCATCGCCATCCTCCAGCAGCGCACCCTGGCCCACAGCGAACTGGAACGCGGCCAGCTCCAGTACGCCCTCACCAGCCGCATCGTCGTGGAACAGGTCAAGGGCATCCTCGCCGAGCGCTGGCACATCTCTGTCGACGACGCCTTCTCCGCGTTCCGCATCTACGCCCGATCCAACCACCACCACCTCGCCAACCTCGCCCGACAGATCGCCGACGGCACATTTGACACCGACCAGATCCCCCACCAGCCCACCGCACCACGCGGCTGACCCGGCATCGGCTCATGCGGAACGCCTTCCCGGCGGCCGCTCACGGCGGCGGGGAGCTGGTGCGGCCGGCGGCAGCGTCGGCGATGGTGGCCTGCCGCGGGAAGCGGCACGATCACTAGCTGATCACGCCACCACCCTGCTCGATCTCACAGCCCGAGAACGCATTCACCCTGCGGGCCAGGCGGGGACTTCAGCTGTTGGTGATGATCAAGGAATTGTTCTCAACACGCCGATGCGGACGTTGTTCACTGGTCGGGAGGCTCGAGGCCAAGAGCGCTGGATTGCTCAGATGCGCTTGCCGCCTACATCAGGCTCACGTCCTCCAGCGCGGGGGCCTCGCGGCCGGGATAGGTGAAGGTCACGCGGTCGAATTGAATGAGTTCCGGACTGGCGGTCAGGGGGATACCGCCGGTGGGAATGGCACGGCGGGTTGCCTCGTCCCGGGCCTTCACCAGGTCGTTGAAGAACAGGGCCTGCTCGTACAGCTGGTGGACGTTGGTGACTAGGCGCCGCAGTCCCATGGTGCCGTTGCGGATGGCCAGAACAGCGGTCGCTGCCGAGGCCAGCGGCATATGGCCGCTGGTGAGCAGCCAGGCCAGGACCAAGTACGTCACAGCGGAAGTGAGCCCGGAGATCGCGGAGGTCAGCAGCTCGGTGCCAGCCGCTTCCCGGGCCAGGCGTGTCTGTTCCTCCTCACCCTCCATGGACATCGTCTTGTACTGGTCCAGGAGGAAGGCCCGGCAGCGTGCACGCGCATTTCCGGCGAAGCGGTCTGGGAGATCATCAGGCGTCGTAGCGTCATCTGCTGGCGGACGTGCTCGATCCAGACCTGCACCGAGGCGTAGTCGCGGCGGGCCGCACGAATGGTCCCCCACGCTTTGGGGAGCACCACGGCCAGCAGCAAGGGCACCAAGATCGGATGCAGCACTGCCAGGACACCACCGGAGGCGGCCAACGCCATCACCCCCTCACCGATGCCCAGGCTGTGGGTGATCAGACGACGCGCGGCCATCGTGCCGTGCTGCCCGGAGTCGACCAGCGCGTGGAATTCCGGGTCTTCGATGGTCTCCATCTCCACCCGGATGATCCGCGCGAGCATGCTGACCGCGGCGTGCCGCTCGACCTTCGGCTCCAAGCGCCCACCGGCCGCCTGGGCGACGGCTTGCAGCACCGCGGCCAGCGCGCTGGCCGTCGCCATCCACAGCAGCGAGGGGAACGCGGCGCGCACCTTGTCCCCGGTCGGGCCTCCGGCGAACAGACCCAGCAGGACCCGGTTGGCGGCCAGCAGCCCGAAGGCGCCTGCGGCACCCTGGCCGAGTTGCGCGACGACGACGGCAACCAGCGCGACGCGGTCGACGGCCCACGCCATCGCGGCGGTCTGCCCGATCATGCGCGGCAGTTGCCGGAGCACCGAGAGGAACGTCACGTTCAACCGGGCACCCTCGTGGGTGGTCCACCCCCAGTCGCCCCGTAACCGGCCGCCGAACAGAAGCTGCTCGGTGGCCGAGTGCGGCACGTGAGAGGAGGTCTTGGAGCGGTGAAAGGTCTTCACACCCGGCCCCCGGCCTGTCGCGTCGCCGCCGATGCGGTGTCCCAGCCGATCGCGGTAAAGGTTCGGCCAGCGCGGATCGCGTCCGGGGCGGCGCGGGTGTAGTCGACCAGCGGCTCGGGCAATACGTCGAGCGGGTGCCACTCCCAGCCGGCGCACTTGTCCGGCTCCTTCGTAGCGATCACCCCGGTATAGGCCAGGACCCGGAAGAACAGCTGCAGTCGGTCACGGCCGTCGTCCGCGTCGAGCTGGTGGACCACGTGCGTCAACTGGAGGCCGGACTCGGCGTCGATGATCACCCCGGTCTCCTCATACGCCTCCCGCGCCGCCCCCGCTGCCACCGACTCGCCGGGTTTCAGGTGGCCCGCTGGGACGTGATACGCACCGTGCTCGTAGGAAGTGTTCAATCGTCTGCCCAGCAGGACGTGGCCGTCACTCTCGAACAGCAAGTGGATACCGACGGCTTCGACAAGGGGGTGCACGATGCCTCCTGGTTTCGGACGAGTGCTCTAAAAACGAGCGCTGTGGCCGTATGTAACGCCCCTTAGGGGATTGAGCCCAGATCGCATGTTCGATATTTGGCGAGATTTCTTGACGGAACTGGGCTGGCCCTTCGTGGTGGCTGTGCGATTTTGCTCGGGCAAGAATCGGCCCTTTCTCTGTCAGCCCCAGGGGAAGGCCGAACAGGTGAACGCCGCCATCGGTGCACGGTCGTGTACCGGGCGCACAAGCGGCTGAAAGAGTCCCCGAAGGCCGCCTAGGCTGGATGAATGTCGGAACTCCTTGTGACCGCCCAGCGGCACGTCACCATCGAATACAGCCAATTTGTGCTGGCCGACTTCACATGGGACGACGTGGAGGCGCCACCCCTGAATGAGGACGAATCGATCGGCGTGGGTGCGCGCAGCTTCCGCGTGATGAGCCTGATCCACGACCACGACGTGGTGCTCGACGTCGAGGTGTGGGACAACGAGCCGCCGACGTCGCAGGTGCCGCTCGTGCAAGAGGTGACCATCACCTTGACGACGGGCATCGTGATGGTGGTAGAGCTGATGGGCGGCTGGACACAGGAACCCCCGATCCCGTGCGGGATGCCCGGCCGCTACGGGTTCCGGGTCCGGCGGAGTCTCGGGTTCGCGGTGGAGGACCGGGGTGTCGTCACCAACAGCGATACGCGTGATGTCCTGGAGAGGTACCTCATCCAGGCGTGGCGTCTCCCCGGCCAGGCCGAGGAGACGCCGTCCCATGGTCAGGCGCCGATCTCGATGTAGTACTCCTCACGGCCGAGGATCCGCTGGTTGGTGTACCAGGAGGCCAGCAGTGTTCCTGCAGCGCCGTTCTGCGCGGACGGCAGGTAGCGGACGGAGAAGTTGCCGTCGCCGACGCCGGCGCCTTCCCAGGTGGACGCGAACGGGTACTCGTCGCACTGGGTGCCGGCAGGGGTGCCGGAGGGGGACAGGGAGGTACAGGCTGCGACGCGGTTGGTGCGGTTCGCCTTGACGCGGGTGGAAGAGTCCACGTCCCAGACGACGTCGACAGCACGGTGCAGCGGCTTGCCGGAGCTGATGGAGCCGGGCACCGACTTGCCGGCCTTCACCGGGTAGGTGGTGGCGGGCTGGTACTGGGCGTCCCAAATGTGCTGGGCGACCGCACCGTGTGTGGGCGAAGACTTCGAGTAGTCCCAGAAGACGGGGAACACATCGAGGAAGATGCTGCCGCCCAGCGACCCGATGTACGCGGAGGAGTCCATGCGTCCGTTGGTGCGTTCGAGCTGCAGCCAGCCGACGTTCAGGTCCGAGCGGCCCCACTGGGCGATACCGCACCGGCTGATCTTGTCGCCCGAGTAGCCGTCGGTCTTCGCCGAGGAAATGCTGAAGACGCTCGTGGAGCCCTGCTTCCAGTTCAGGACCTTCAGGGGGCTGTTTCCGGTGACGGTGCAGGCTGGGTTAGTTCCGTCCCAGTCGCTGTAGCCGGACGTGCTGTAGGTGAGTTCCAGGGTGGTGGTGGCCGGGCTGGAGACAGTGCCGACGTCAACGAAGCGGTCGGCGCCGGTCGTGAAATACATGCTGCGCGATCCCTTGTCGCCCCGGCCGGCGGTGACGAAGCGGAATGTCGTGGTGCCGACGATCGCACCATCCGCGTTGAGGGTGTAGATCACCGAAGGCCGGATCGCGCAGTAGTTGAACCGGTCCAGGGGGGAGGCGCCCGTCTGGTCCCCGTAGAGGTCCCGGCATCCCTGGACGGTGATGTAGGGGTCTGACTGCAGCGAAGTGCGTGCACCTGCGGGGTTCTGTGCGGGCGCCGTCCCGTAGTGACCCTGCTTCGCTGCCTGTTCCTCAGCCTGGGTGAGGGCCGCGAGGGAGGGCGGTGTGTCGTGGGTGGGCTGTGGGGCCCACGTCGTCGGCAGGTGCGCGCCCAGCGGCAGCAACGGAGTTGTGGGGTGATAACGCCGCCGAAGATCGCTGTGAGAGACGCCGGGGCCTGGTCGGCTCTGGCTGCCTGCGGGCTGAGAAGGGCGGCGGCCGTCAGGATCGCGGCCAGCGCGGCGAACCGTCGTGTCACGGTCGGGTGACCTGCGGGTATGTGGGTGTTCATCCTCGTCCTTCGGGTTGGTTGGGCACCAAGGGGACGGCTACGGCGCGCGGTCCTACCGCGGCCCGCGTCTCCTGCGTCATACCTGCTGTTCAGGGCCGCTCTGCGGACATCACCGGGCGGAGTGTTCCGATGAGCCCTTTTAGGTGATCGGGCGAGCTGGTGCCGGGGATGGGGGCGATGTGCGAGCCCAGTGACAGCAGCCAGCGCAACGCTTCGCCTGCTCCGCCTTCCGCGGTGGCAAGAGTGCCGGCGTTCAGTGGCCGGTAGGGGATGTAGGGGATCTGCTGCACGCGGCAGTAGTCGACGGCGGGGTCATCGGGCTCGGTCTGGTTGAGGACGTTCTGCACCGCGGCGACCTGGATCTCGGCGGATGCCGCTCGGATCTGATCGACGGTGACCTTCGACAGCCCGACGTGGCCGATCTTTCCTTCCGTCTGCAGCGTGCGCAGTTCGCCGACCTGCTCCTCCAGGGGCACGCCCGGGTCGACACGGTGGAGGTAGCACAGCTCCAGCCGGCCCACGGACAAGCGGCGCAGGCTGGCCTCGACGGCACTACGTAGATAGGTGGGCCGGCCCAGCGGCGCCCACCAGTCTGGTCCGGGACGCACCAGACCGACTTTGGTGGCGATCAGAAGATCGGCCGGATAGGGGCGCAGGGCGCGACGGATGAGTTCTTCCACCGTGTGGGGGCCGTAGGCGTCCGCTGTGTCGATATGGGTGATGCCGTGGATGTGGACGGCTTCGCGCAGAATGCGGATCGCCGCGTCCGGGTCACGGGGCGGGCCCCACGTTCCCGCCCCGGTCAGGCGCATCGTGCCCAGGCCGAGGCGGGAGACACGTTTGCCGGCGAGCAGGATCCATCCGGCGGGCGGCTGGCGGCGGTTCATCCGGCGGCGGCCATCTGCGTGGCTGCGGTCAGCACTGCCGTTCGGGCGCGGTTACGGGAGTCGTCGGTGTTGACGACGAGGAGACGGTTCGGCTTCACGGTCGCCAGAAGGCGGTGGACGTAATGGTCGACGCTGGCGCGGAAGGCCAGGTCGCGGTCGCGGTGATTGCCCAGCGGCACGGCAGGATCAAGCGCGGTGGCCAGGAGCAGGTCGTATCCGGCCGCATGGGCGGTCACCATGGTCATCAGCAGGTCTCGGTCGGCGTCCTCGGGTTGCTGGCCGCGCTGATCCATACCGGCCAGCAAGTACGCCAGGGGATCGACCACGCTGCGATCGACGAGGACCACGTCGGCGCTCAGGGCCGCTTCTAGTTCCGCGCAGATCCCGGCCGCGATCAGCCACTGGGTGGTGGCGGCAGTCTGATCGCGCATCTTGGGGAACCCCATCGCCGCGGCCCTGTTGGCGAGGCTGCCGGGAGTGCAGACGACCTTGTGACCGTGGGCGCGTAATTCCATGGCCAGCCGCTTGAGCAGGGTGCTCTTGCCGGTGGAGTGGGTTCCCGACACGGCGATGCGTATGGGCGCGGGCGTGGCTACCACAGGGGTTCCTCCTGAAAGGCGGGACGGGCGGGCCGAAGGCCGGGCAGGGTGCCGGGGACGGCAACGGAGATCAGTTCGTCCCAGGAGTCGTAGTGGGCTGCCGCGTCGAGGAGCAGTAGTGCGGTGGCGTGGGCGTCGAACCCCGCGCGGTGGCGTTGCCCGGGAATGTCGGCCACCGGCAGGCCGAGGTGCTGGATGAGGGGATCGAGGCCGTGTTTGGCGGCTTCGGGGTAGGTGGCGCGGGCCAGGCGCAGGGTGTCGATGACGCCGGCCGGCTCCCAGCCAGGCAGGTGCCCGGTCAGCGCCTTGTATTCGACCGAGGCGTTGTGCGCGACGATCCACGCCTGGCCCAACGCGCCCCGGATGTCCTCAGCGACCTCCGGCCAGGCGGGCTTGCCGGCCAGGGCCTCGTTTGTGATGCCGTGGATACGGACGATGTGATTCGGGATGGGGGCTGCTGGCCGGATGAGCCATTCGCGGCGTCGCTCGGCGTGCAGGACACCGTCGGTGATCGGGAGGATGGCGACCTCCACCAGTTCCGGCGGGGTGGCGCCGTTGCCTTCGACATCGACGACGAGGAGCGGCGGCCAGGACAACTTCGTGTTCACGGGGTTGCTTTCTGCGGCCAGCCGAAGTCCGCTCGGCCGTGCCGTCGGGGGTGGTGGGGGTGGCGCCGGTCGTGGACCTGGTAGCCGTGACCGTGCTGGAGGAAGTAGCGCGGGTGCTCGTCCAGGCCCTCGACCAGGATCGCCCGGTCGGTGATCTCAACGGGCCCGGTCGCGCCCAGGGCACGCGCCTGAGCGGTCACCGATTCGAGGTCCGGGGCCTGCCACGCGTGCTCGCACCGGTGGAGCTGGGCCAGCGGGCAGATGTCGCACAGCTCCCGGATGCCGTAGTGCCCGTTGTAGTCCGCCAGGCCGTGGACGGCCGCGACCGCACAGGACGTCTTGCGGTACAGCTGGCCCCACGGCGCGGCCGTGTGGTTGGGCTGGTGGAAGGCGGCAAGGATCCGGGCTTCGGACTCTTCGGGCATGATCTTGCGGCGGGCGGTGTCCTCGTAGGGCTCGGGCAGGCCCTGCTCGCGGTAGTAGGCGGCCATCTCGTCGCGGAAGAACAGCCCGGTGAAGACGGTGGCGTGGGCATGTGCGGCCAGCTCCCGGGCGTAGGCGATATCGCCGTCGGAGTCGTTGAGTCCGGGCACGATCGGCCGCCAGTACAGAATCGTGCGGTAGTTCTCGGCGTGGGCGTACAAGGTGTGGAGGCTCTGCGCGGCGATCCGGGAATCGACCGGTTCGATGCCCGTGTGCTCGATGTTGGAGTGGGTCACCAGGACCGTCAGCTTGATGTTCCGGAACGAGTTGAGGATCGCGCAGTCCGGTTCCTCGACGCGCCAGCGGGTGATGACCAGGACGTGATTGGTCAGCCCGCGCTCGTCCAGGAGGCGCAGGGTGTTGAACGTGTGCTGCTTGACGACGGGCAGCAGTGGGTCCGTCGCCTTGTTGAAGAGCTGCAGGGGGGTGATGTGCGGGCGGAAGTACGGGTGCGAGACGAGGGCCTGGACGGCATCAGCGTCGCTCATCAGGGCGCGCGGCGCCTTCATGGCGAAGTTGTCGTACAGGTGGCGCACGCAGTACCCGCATTCCAGAGGGCAGCCCACCACGTGGTTCAGGGACAGCCCGCTCTTGCGGTACTCGACCGGATCGGCGAGATCCGGCTTGAGGTCAGTGCGTTGCGTGACGGACAGCAGCGGCAGCGGGCGCCGCGTCGGTAAGGCGTCGGTGTGCGTCATGGCGTCTCCTTCACAGGGGTATGTGGGTTGGGTCAGGTGCCGCCGGTTGCGGCGGCCAGCCCACGACCGTGCAGCCGCGCAGCGTCCTGGTCAGTTGGGCGGCCAGGACCCACCTGATCTCGGGAGAGTCGTAGAAAACGGCATCTCTCCGCCCTTCCACGGGCGAGTGCGGGCTGGAGCGGTAGAGCTGGCCGTACACGCCCTCGACGGCGGAGTCCTTCACGCGCACGGCCACGGAGCCCCGCCCGGCCAGGTGGGGGCAGAGCCGGAGGGCCTGGCGGGCGCAAGGCGCGCAGATCGGGGGGTGGACGGTGACCAGATCCTCCGGCCAGTTCAGCTCGTCGGCCCGGCCTTCGTCGTTCTCCACCAGCCAGAGCACACCCTGCTCAGTGCGATCTGCTGGTCCCGCGCAGACTTGGCACAGCAGGGCCCGCATGCACCGGCGCTGTCGCTGCGCGTGGGTGCGGGCGAACTCGGGCCGACCGCGGCCTTGGGCCAGCGTGGTGCCCATCCACAGGGCCCCTCGGCTATCGCGGTCGTGGGGTTGCTCGTCGGCGTAGACGATGCCGCCCTTGCCGCACAGCAGGGTCCGGGGCGATGCGCTGCTCCGCGCTCCACGCGGCCATGTACGGAACGATGTCCGGCGGGGGGATGGTCATCGCGGACCCTCCTGCCCGCCCGCGGCGGCGCCGGCCACGGGCTCCCCGACCTCCGCGGGCGCCTCCTGCTCCTCGGGTGCTTCGGTGGTCGCTGCGCGCAGGGCGTTGGGGACGCTGTCGCACAGGTGGAGGACCTTGGTGAGACCGGTGATGAGCATGATCCGGTGAACGGGCCCCTGGTCCTTGTGGGCCACCAGGTACAGGGTTCGCGGGTCGGGCTGGGTGCGCAGGCGCTTGCAGGCGGCGACCAGCATGCCCAGGTTGGTGGAGTCGAGGAGTTCGACGCCGGTCAGGTCGAGGATCAGGTCCCCGTCGCCTTCGTCGATCAGGGTCGTCAGGTATTCCCGCAGGGTCGGGGCTTCGTAGACGCCCAGGATGCCTTCGACGGTGACCACGGTGTGCCGGCCGTCTCGCCGGTGCGTCACCTGCGCGTCCTCGAATCCCAGGACGATTCTGCCGTCCTTTCCCGTCCAGGTGAGGGTCCTGGCCTCGATGTACGGGAGCGTGACTTCGACGGTGCGATCGAGCATCACGGTGCCCCCTGATCGTGGAAGCGCCTGCGGGCGCTCTGGAGCATCTGCCAGCTCGCGTCGGGGCCGGCGGCGAGAGCTTGGGCGGTGTCGAGGCGGGTGCTGGCATCCTGGCCGTGCTGTGGCCCGCTGCTGTAGGCGGCGCCGGCCGCTTCCTCGATGAACAGCCGCTGCTCTCCGCGGCGGAAGAGCAGTTCGGTGATCTGGCGGCGGGGGGCGAAGCATCCGCTGCCCAGCGGCAGCACGCGCACGTCAGCGATGCCGTCCTTGATCACGTGGAGCAGGTGGGTGATCTGGGCGTCCATCACGGCCGGCCCGGCGACGGGCCGGGTTAGCACCGTCTCGTCCAGCAGCACCAGCACCGTCCGGTCGGCCCGGGGGCCCAGCGCGCGGGGCGCCGGCGGCCGACGGGATCGGTGCAGGGCAGCCGTATAGGCGGCGGTCTGCACGATGGGGGGTATCACGTGCTGGGCGTGTACGCACAGGGAGTCGGCGACGGCTTCGCACGCGGCCAGCCGCAGGCCGTAGCCGGCCTTGTCGTCGATGACGTGGTTACGGCCGTCCACCCGGAGTACCAGCTGCTGCACGGCGTCGATCTCGGCGGGGTTCTTGACCTGGTAGACGCGCAGCAGCGCGGAAACCAGGTGTTCGGAGGGCTTTCGCCCGGCCGTCTCGGTTCGGGCGAGCGTTTCCATGCTGCAGTGCACTCGGCGACTAACCGCGTCCTGGGACAGGCCCCGGCTGCGGCGCAGGGCTCGCAGGTACGCGCCGACGATCACGCGAGCGGGCGGTGTCGCGGGGAAGGCAGTATCCGGTTCCCGGGGCGGGAGCCCAGCAGGCTGGGGAAGCGCACTGAGCGCGGAACGGATGAGCGGCATCATCCCGTCGGTCTCGCTCATCGCGGCCCCCGCCATTCCTGGGTGGGTGAGGGCTCGGCACGGCGTTGGAACGCGGCGCGTGCGGTGTCCAGCAGGGTGCGGCTGTGCTCGACGCTGTGGGCGCCGTTGATCGCGGCGCGCAGGTACGGGCCGTGCGCACCTTCGGCTGCCGGGCCGCTGACGTAGGACGCGTCCACGCCTTCGCTGACGAAGAGCAGGCGCCCGCGGATGCGCAGTTCGCTGTGGAAGCCGGCCGGCAGCCGCAGGTTCTCCATCCGCGGCACGATTTGAATCTGCGCGTCTCTGCGCGCACTGGCCCGCAGAAGGTGGGCGAGTTGGGCGGCCATCACGCAGGGGCCGCCGACAGGCTGGCGTAACCCGCACTCATCCAGGAGCACCAGCACCCGTCTGCGGTCGCCCCGAGGCAGCGCGCGCGCCGGGCCCAGGCGCCGCTGCTGCTGGGTCAGCGCATCGGCGCAGAATGCTTCGCTGTAGGCGTCAGTCCGTAAGATCGCGGGCACCAGCCCGGCGCTGTAGGTGACGATATCGGAGGCATGGCGCTCACAGGCCCGCAGCCGAGCCGTCCAGCCCGGAGCGCAGTCCAGCACCATGTCCGGATCCGCGCCGCGGCCCACGAATTGCGCGCTGGTGGGCGCCAGCAGGCCGCGCAGCGTGCGCTGCTCGTGCGGACCGCAGGAGGGAAACCGATCAATCAGTTGCTCCAACTGCTCTTGGCTCGGGGGTCTGCGCCCCCCTTCGGTTCGCTCCAGGTGCTCGGCGGAGATACCCAACAGGTCGGCGGCCTCAATGAGCGTCAGGTTCTGGTCCTGGCGCAGCGTGCGCAGGTAGGCGCCTATCACGATGCGGGCAGTCGGTCTCGGCCCGGGTGTCTCGCGATAGGGGGTGTGTGGGGGCCCGGCAACGCCTGCGGCTGGTGCGTTTTGGAGAGGGGTGGGCATGGCATTCCTCGGCGGAGATAGTCGAAAAGGTGGAGATGAAACTGCGCCCCCCGGTTCTCTTGCCGGACCATGGCGGTTCGGGCTACTCGTCGGGCCGCAGTCGCTACGCTGCGGAGTCCTTGAAGTGGTCGCTTCGGTGGAGAGGGTGAGCGGGGTGGTGAAGGATCGGGAGCCGTTCTCCCGGGAGGGTGAGCGGCCGGTGTGTGCGATCTGCCCCTCCTTGGTGCTGCCTGGTGGGGCTTTCGACGTGGTGGCCAAGCCCAGCCGGGATTGCCCCTTCGACCCCGAGAGCGGCAACCGGTACACCGCGGCGGGGGTGGCGGTGTGTGTGCACCCCGACCGGGTGGGCCTGCCGGCCGCCCCGTACGCGACGGACCGCCTGGTGCTGCCGTGGGAGGTGCCGCCGCCGGCGGACGCGGGCGAGGTGCGGGAGTGGTTGCGGGCCGCGCTGACCGCGGCGCCGCCGGACGCCTTCGCCGCAGTGATCGCGCAGGCGTCGCAGATTCTGCGGGCGTCGGATCCGGATCTGGACGTGACGGCGGCGCTGCGGTCGGCACTGGGTTAAGCCGCCGGCGCGAAGGCGATGGTGTGCTCGCGCCCGGACCGGCCCATGCCGATGCTCGCGTAGAGGCCGGCGAGGTGAGCGCGGTTGGCTTCCACCTGCTGGTGGTCCAGCCAGTAGCGGGACGGCGGTTCACCCCACGCCGCGGTGTAGCACTGGTAGGTGTAGTCGCCGTGTTGGTAGTCGGTGTGCTCCTGATCGGTCTGGTGGATGATGCTGACGGCGTGGCAGTCCGCGATGCGGTGCAGGAGCTGGGACTGGGCGAGCATCGCGTGCGTCATCTCATCCACCGGAACCGCGATAGCGATCTCGGCCGCCCTCTCGTCCTCGGTCAGCGCGTAAACGGCGGCCTTGAGCGCCAGGGCGCGCATGGCCTCAACGAACAGCGGCGGGGCGTCATCCTCCAGCTTCCACTTCGAGATGACGGGGAAGCCGGTGAAGCACTGCCAGTCGTCGCTGTAGTTGAGGCTGGCCTTGTGAAACGCCGGGAATTCGTGGTCGTCTTCCAGGCGCTGGAGGACTCCCACAGCGGTTTCGGCCACGAGATGCGGGCTGGGAAGTGCGGTCTGGACGGGCATGGGTCGTACCTCTCTCGGAGACAAACGGGATGGCGGAGTTGGAGCCGCGCCCCCGGTGCGGGCGGGGGATGCACCGCAGGGGAGGCACGGCGGTTCAGGGGGCCGTTCGTCAGGTGCCGGGGTCGAGCGTCATGCGGCCCGCTTGACCAGGACCATGTCGGGAAGTCCCGCTTGCGGGGGATCGCCGTCCCCGGTGGGGAGGTGGCGGCGGCGAACGGCCTCGGCCGCGGCGGCGTGGGGCGGCAGCCCCGCACGGGCCCGGTGGGTATCGAGGTGCTGCGGCTCCCGCACCGGTACTACCTCGACACCGGCAGGCCCGCGGCGAAATTGCGTGCCGTGCAGCTGGGCCTGACCAGTGTTGATGCACCATCGGTCGAACAGGTGCGCCCATTGCCCGGCCGGTGCCTAATGGGCCGTATCGGGTCGTAGAGACTTGATGTTGTAGCCGCCAGCAGGTGAGCACTTCCGATGCCGGAGCCGTTCGAGTTCTGTGGTCAGACCGTGCCCCTGCTGGTCGGCCGGGAGGCCA
>NZ_JAAGLX010000062.1:0-39151 GCF_010548325.1 Streptomyces sp. SID13666
TGGACGAAGACTGCAGACGAGATCCTCGAACGCCTCGCCTCATATCTGAACAGAATTCCCGACTCAGAACACTAGGGCGTGTTGCGAAAGTCCCGCCTGGCCCACGACGCCTGGCACGCGCCCTCGCCGCGTTGTCGGGCTCGTCCACGTACGTCCAGTACGAGGACGACCCTCCGCCTTGCGAGCGCACGCACCGGACGCCGTGGGCCACGCCCTCCGGGCGAACGGCGCTACTTTCGCAACACGCCCTAGACGTCCAACTGGTCGGCCACCGCGCGCAGCACGCCCGCGATCTTGTGGCCGTGGGTCTTCTCCGGGTACCGGCCCCGCTGCAGCGAGCGCGCCACCTCCTCCAGGAGCGTGGTGAGGTCCTGGACGATCGGCAGCAGTTCGTCCGGCTTGCGGCGCTGCGCGGCCGCGACGGACGGTGCGGGTTCGAGGAGCGTGACGGAGAGCGCCTGTTCGCCGCGCTGGCCGTTCACCACTCCGAACTCCACACGCTGACCGGGCTTGAGCGCGGCCACCCCGTCGGGCAGCACCGACGAGTGCACGAAGACGTCGCCGCCGTCATCGCGGGAGAGGAAGCCGAAGCCCTTCTCGCTGTTGAACCACTTGACCTTGCCGGTAGGCACGTCCGACCTCGTCCTCATCGCTCGTAAAGCCCCCGAAAGGGCCCTGGATAGCAGTGCGGCAGGCCCGTCCTGACCGGACCTGCTCGTGCTACCAGCCTATTGGCCCGATGGCCCGTGACAAGACGCCGTGGTCCCCCATCTCTCTGGACCCGATCTACCCTGGTCGGGTGACCAACACACCTCACTCCCGGGGGACGACCCCCGCAACGTCCGAAACCCGCGGGGCGGGCGACGTCCTGGTGCGCGTCGGCGCGATCGTCTTCTTCGTGGGCGCCGTGAGCACGCTGGCCACCATGGTTCCGCTGCTCCTCGGCACCGACCCGCTGCCGACGCCCGCGTACTTCGTGTCGATGCTGATGGGCGCCGGTCTGGCGCTCGCGCTCGGCGGGCGGCTGCGCTCCGCCCTCGCGCAGAAGCGCCGGGTCCAGGAGGCCAGGGAGGGTCAGGCGGCCGCCGGCGCGTAGCCGGCGAACCAGGCGGGGAATTCGGTCAGGCTGTCCAGCACGACGTCCGCGCCTGCCGCCCGCAGCTCCGCGGCGTCGCACGGCCCGGTGGCGACGCCGACGGAGAGCGCGCCCGCGACACGGGCGCCGCGCACATCGCCCGTGTGGTCGCCCACATAGATCGAGGCGCCGTATGCGAGCAGCGCCTCCGCCTTGGCCTCGGCCCACAGCCAGCCGCGCACCTCGGCCTCGATACCCAGGTGGTCCAGGTGCAGCCTGGCGTTGGGCTCGTACTTGGCCGTGACGACGACCGCCCGGCCGCCCGCCGCGCGCACCGCGTCGACGGAGGCACGGGCTCCGGGCAGCGCGGGCGTCGGTGCGATGGCGTAGTCCGGGTAGAGCGCGCGGAAGCGGTCGGCGGTCTCCGCGATGGCGTCGGCCGGGAACCAGTGGGCGAGCTCCTGGTCGAGCGGCGGCCCGAGCCGGGTGACGACCAGCTCCGAGTCGATGAAGACTCCGGTCTCCGCGGACAGCCGGTCGAAGGCGGCCTTGATGCCGGGCCGGGAGTCGATGAGGGTCATGTCGAGGTCGAAGCCGACCGTGATCGTGGGGGTCCCGGGAACATGCGAAGCGGTAGTCATACCGCCATTCTCACCCCGCACCACCTGCACACCGAGCGAACCCCCAGCAGATCGATGTACCACACACCGATCAGCGCCCCGGGCACACACGGCGCGCGGCGCGAGCAGCCCGCGCGGGCCGTCGTACCCGCGCCCCCGCCGGAGGCGTCGGTCTCCCGCCGGCGGGAGCCGTCGCGGTACCTTCAACGGAGCGGTGGAGCCAGCGGTTTGGGCGGTGGGGCGGATGGGTGTCGAGAGCGACCAGCTCGTGTTCGACTACTTGAGCCGGGTCGGTGACCTGGCACAGACGACGCTGCCCGCTGCCCAACGGATGCGGCTCGTGGCGCAGTTGCGCCGCGACATCGACCGGGAGCGGGTCAGCACCTCGGGACCCGGGGCCGGGGACAGTCCGGCGGCCGTGCGGCGGATCCTGGGGCGGCTGGGTTCGCCGGACGAAGTGGTGGAGGCCGCGGCCGGCCGGCCGCAGGCACCGTCGGAGCAGCCCGCGTCCTTCCGGAAGGTCCCGCAGCAGCGGGACGACGCACCGGGCGAGCACGACTGGTGGAGCGTCGGAGCCCCGGCCGGGCGCCCGGGGGACGAGCTGACGGGGCTGCCCGGCATGACGGGCGGGGCGCACTTCGACTTCGACCTCGACGAGGAGGACGAAGAGGAGGAGGAAGCCGAGGCGCTCGAAGAGGAAGTGCTGGAAGAGGACGTCGAGGAGGCCGCGCCACGCCGTCGGCTGCTGCGCCGGCGCCGCATCCGGGAAGTAGGGGAACCGCTGGGGCGCGCCAACCCGATGCTGCTGCTGGCCGGCGCCCTGCTCGTGGCCGGTGCGGTGCTGGGCTCGTGGATTCCGCTGGGTCTGGGCTGGCTCGTCGCCTACTTCTCCCGCCGCCTGTCACGCAACCAGGCGAAGTTCGCGGTCTTCGGCATCCCCGGCATGGCGGCGGCCGGCCTCCTCGTCTGGCTGTGGGGCCGGACCGCGGGCAAATGGGGCGAGCCCGTGCCCCAGGGCACGATGGGCCAGGCACTGCAGGACGGGCTTCCGGTGGTGGTCAGGGTCGCGGCGGTCGGTTCAGCGCTCTACGTCCTCTGGCGAAGCCGCCACATCTGACCTGCGGCCGGCTCCCTCCCAACGACCCGGCCTGCAGATTTCGCCTGCCGGCCGCGGGGTGGGCGTCCGCCCCACGGCGAGGGACAGGCTCGCGGGGCGGGGGTGCGGGTACGTCAGCGCCAGCGGCGCCGCCACGCCTGCGGCGGGCTTTCCCCCACCCTCCCCCAACCTTCGGCCGGGGGTGCCCCCACCACCGCCGTCACGAATGCAGGCCACAGACACCACCCGCGCTCCCGCAGGGACGTCGGCCCCTGCCGCGCCGTTGCGCCTGCGGCGGACTTTCCCCCACCCCCCGCCCTGGTTCGCCTACCGGCGAGGTCGCCTGCGGCGGACTTCGGGCGCCGGGCCGGACGGACCTGTTGTGACGTGAGGGGGACGGGGCCACAGGGGGAGGGGTCCGAAATGCTGCCGTGTATGTGTGGGCCGCCGGGGGCACCCCGGCGGAAGGTTGGGGGACCGTAAACATACGATTTCGGACCCCTCCCCCGGAGGACCCGGCCCCCGGCACCACAACCACCCACCCGGGGGGACCGGTAATGTGGGACGGATGACCACCGAGCAGCCCGGCCAGCCCGGCAGCCGACCGTGACCGGCGGCGCACCCCGCACGTTGGCAGAAGATCTGCGGGCCCGCGGCGACGAAGCGCTGGCCACGCTCCTCCGCGCCCGCCCGGACCTGCTCAGTCCGGTTCCGAACGACCTCACGCAGCTCGCGACACGCGCGGCCACCCGCGCCTCCGTCGTCCGCGCCCTGGAGCGTCTCGACCGCTTCACGCTGCAGACCGCAGAAGCCCTCGCCGTCATGCCCGACGGCGGCGCCTACTCCGTGCTCCGCGCCCTGATGACGGGCGACGCCGCCGACAAGGCGACCGACGCGGCCCTCCCGCACGCCGTGGAGAGCCTGCGCGCGCAGGGGCTGGTGTGGGGCGGCGAGGACCGGCTGCGGCTGGTGCGCACCGCCCGCGACCTGCTCGCGCCGTCGGCGTCCGTACCGTCGCCCACCGGCCTGGGCCCGTCCGTCGCGGAAGCGACGTCCGGCATGTCGCCGGCCCGGCTGCAGGAGATCCTCGCCGACGCGGGGCTGCCCGCGACCCACGACCCGATGAGCGCGGTGGCGGCCCTGGCCGATCTGTTCAGCGATCGCAAGCGGATGAAGAAGCTGCTGGCGACGGCGCCGGACGGCGCCACCGGCGCGCTCGGCAAGCTGGCGTGGGGCCCGCCGTACGGCGAGGTCGGCGACGCCATCGCGCCGGTGCGGGCCGCGACCGCGACCACGCCCGTGCAGTGGCTGCTGGCCCGGGGCCTGCTGCTGCCCGCCGGGCAGCACAACGTCGTGCTCCCCCGCGAAGCGGCCCTGCACCTGCGGGCGGGCCGCGCGCACCGCACCGTCGAGCCGGCGCCGCCGGCCGTCACGCCCGTCGAACATTCTCCACAGGCTGTGGACGGCACCGCCGCCGGCCAGGCGTTCAACGCCGTCCGCACCGTCGAGGAACTGCTCAAGGCGTGGGAGACCGGCGGCCCGCCCGTGATGCGGGCCGGCGGTGTCAGCGTCCGCGACCTGAAGCGGGTGGCGACGACGCTGGACGTGTCCGAGACGATGGCCGCGTTCTGGCTGGAACTGACGTACGCGGCGGGCCTGCTGGCCTCGGACGGCGAGCTGGACGAGGCGTACGCGCCGACGCCCGCGTCGGACGACTGGCTCCGGCTGCCCGCGCAGGACCGCTGGACGGTGCTCGCCGCGGCCTGGCTGTCCGCCACCCGCGTCGCGGGCCTGGTCGGCAGCCGGGACTCCAAGGGCCGCGCGCTGTCCGCGCTCGGCCCCGAGCTGGACCGCTCCCTCGCGCCGGAGGTCAGGCGGCGCGTTCTGGAACTGCTCGCCGCGCTCCCCGAGGGAGCCTCCGCCGCCCCGGCGGAACTGCTCGACCGGCTGCGCTGGGACCGGCCGCTGCGCGGCGGCGCGGGGACGGACGCGCTCCGCGCGGAACTGCTGCGCTGGACCGTCACCGAGGCCGAGCTCCTCGGCCTGACCGGCCGTGGCGCCCTGGCCGGACACGCCCGCGCCCTGGTCGAGCCGGCCCGGACGGTGCCGCGCCGCCGCACCTCCGCGAACGCGAACACGAACGTCAACGTGGACGTGAACGCGGCCACGAACGCGGCCATCACCCCCGCCGAAGCCGCGGCGGCGGCCGCTGCCGCCGCGAGCCGCCTCGCGCCGCTCCTCCCCGAGCCCCTCAACCACGTGCTGCTGCAGGCGGACCTCACCGCGGTGGCGCCCGGCCCGCTGGAGGCACCGCTCGCGGAGATGATCGGCGTGCTGGCCGACATCGAGTCCAAGGGCGGGGCGACGGTGTACCGGTTCACGCCCGAGTCCGTGCGCCGGGCGCTCGACGCGGGGCGTACGGCCGCCGACCTGCACGCGTTCCTCGCCGAGCACTCACGGACGTCCGTACCGCAGCCGCTCAGCTATCTGATCGACGACGTGGCCCGCCGGCACGGCCGGCTGCGTGTCGGCGCGGCCTCCGCGTACCTGCGGTGCGACGACGACGCGCTGCTCAGCGAGCTGCTCGCGGACCGCAGGGCCTCCGGCCTCGGCCTGCGCCGCCTCGCGCCGACCGTGCTGGCCGCCCAGACCGCGCCGGAGACGCTGCTGGAGCGGCTGCGCGCGATGGGCTTCGCGCCGGCCGCGGAATCCGCCGACGGCGATGTCGTCATCACCCGCGCCGACGCCGTCCGCACCCCGCGGCGGGCCGCGCCCACCCCCGTCACCGACGGACCGCCGGTCCCGGACGGCACACTGCTCGGCGCCGCGGTGAAGGCGATCAGGGCCGGCGACCGGGCCTCCACGGCCGTGCACCGCGAGAGCGTCCCCGCGCCCGCGGCCCGCGGCGGGCTGCCCCGTACCGCCGCGGCGGAGACCCTCGCCACGATGCAGGCCGCCGTACTGACCGGCGACTCGCTCTGGATCGGTTACGTGAACGCGGACGGCGCCGCCAGCCAGCGCGTCATCGGCCCGGTGCGTGTCGAGGGCGGCTTCGTCACCGCCTACGACCACACCGCCGACGAGGTCCGCACGTTCGCCCTGCACCGCATCACCGGCGTATCGGAACTGGCCGACGACCCGGCCTGAAACGAGCCTGACACCGAGCCTGACCCCGAAAGTGCCGCGTCAGGCGGCCTCGCGCTTGCGCGGGCGGCGGGCACGACCCTCGCCGTCGGACGGGTCCCGCCGCTGCCACCAGTGGTGGCGTCGCGGATGCAGGGCCCGGCCCAGCCGCCGGCCGAGCAGCAGATAACCGACCAGCGCACCCGTGGTGTTGAGGATGACGTCGTCGACGTCGAAGGCCCGGCCCTCGACGATCGCGCCCTGCGCGGCCTCGACCAGCACCATCACCAGCGCGGTCACCAGCACCACCCGCAGCAGACCCCGGGTCTTCGGGAACAGCACCGGCAGCAGGATCCCGAACGGCACGCCGAGTACCAGGTTGCCGCCGATCTGCTTCACCGTGTCGCGGAACGCCGGCTGGTCGATGTACTGGCGGATGGAGTCGCCCGGCCGCAGATTCGTGTGGATGAGCTTGACCGACGCCGGCGACGGCTGCAGCGTCAGCTTCGCCAGCACCACGGCGAAACCGACCATGAAGACGAAGGCCAGCACCATCACCAGCGCGCGCGTCAGCCCGGCGGCGAACGACCGGGGCTCGCCCGGGTGGTCGCGGGGGTCGCGGGCGGGCCGGGACACCGGCTTCGTCCGCGGCTTCGGCACCCGCTTCGCGGCCGGCTTCCGTGTGTTCTTCCCCACGGGCTTCCACGACGTGGGCTTCCACCGGGCCCCCGCCGCCTTCGACCGCGGCTTGGACGTGCGTTTCGCCTTCAGACGATCGCGGGCCGGTTGGAACAGATCCGTGCGGGTCATGCGTTCCCCCCATTCAGGTCGAGGGGGCGTCTACCCCCTGCCCGCCGTCGTACGCAGCGGGCGCCACTGCCGATGACCGGGATGCGCGACACTGGAGGCTTGCCTCCATCACGAACCGAAGGGTGTGGCACTTGAACAACGGGCCTCTCATCGTCCAGAGCGACAAGACGCTGCTCCTCGAGGTCGACCACGAGCGCGCGGACGCGTGCCGTCGCGCCATCGCCCCGTTCGCGGAGCTGGAGCGTGCCCCCGAGCACATCCACACCTACCGGCTGACCCCGCTCGGCCTGTGGAACGCGCGCGCCGCCGGGCACGACGCGGAGCAGGTCGTGGACGCGCTCGTCGCGTTCTCCCGTTACCCCGTCCCGCACGCGCTGCTCGTCGACGTCGCCGAGACGATGGACCGTTACGGCCGCCTCACCCTCAGCAAGCACCCCGTCCACGGGCTGGTCCTGACCAGCACCGACCGGCCGGTGCTGGAGGAGATCCTCCGCTCGAAGAAGGTCCAGCCGCTGGTCGGCGCCCGGCTCGACCCGGACACCGTCGTCGTGCACCCGTCGGAGCGCGGCCAGATCAAGCAGACGCTGCTGAAGCTGGGCTGGCCCGCCGAGGACCTCGCGGGCTACGTCGACGGCGAGGCGCACCCGATCGAGCTCAAGGAGGACGGCTGGGCGCTGCGCCCGTACCAGCAGCAGGCCGTCGAGGGCTTCTGGCACGGCGGCTCCGGTGTCGTGGTGCTGCCCTGTGGGGCGGGCAAGACGCTGGTCGGAGCCGGTGCCATGGCGACGGCCAAGGCGACGACGTTGATCCTCGTCACCAACACCGTCTCGGCGAGGCAGTGGAAGCACGAGCTGATCAAGCGGACCTCGCTCACCGAGGAGGAGATCGGCGAGTACAGCGGCACCCGCAAGGAGATCCGCCCGGTCACCATCGCCACGTACCAGGTGCTGACGACCAAACGGAAGGGCGTCTACGCGCACCTGGAGCTCTTCGACTCGCGCGACTGGGGCCTGATCGTCTACGACGAGGTGCACCTGCTGCCCGCACCCGTCTTCAAGTTCACCGCCGACCTGCAGGCGCGGCGCCGGCTGGGCCTGACGGCCACCCTCGTCCGCGAGGACGGCCGCGAGTCCGACGTCTTCTCCCTCATCGGCCCGAAGCGCTTCGACGCGCCCTGGAAGGAGATCGAGGCGCAGGGCTACATCGCGCCGGCCGACTGCGTCGAGGTCCGCGTCAACCTGACCGACACGGAGCGGCTCGCCTACGCGACGGCCGAGCCGGAGGAGAAGTACCGCTACTGCGCGACGACCGCGTCGAAGCGGCGGGTCACGGAGGCGCTGGTCGCGAAGCACGCGGGCGAGCAGACGCTGGTGATCGGGCAGTACATCGACCAGCTGGACGAGCTGGGGGAGCACCTGGACGCTCCGGTGATCAAGGGCGAGACGTCGAACGCCCAGCGCGAGAAGCTTTTCGAGGCCTTTCGGCAGGGGGAGATCAGTGTGCTCGTGGTCTCCAAGGTCGCGAACTTCTCGATCGACCTGCCGGAGGCGACGGTCGCGATCCAGGTCTCCGGCACGTTCGGCTCCCGCCAGGAGGAGGCACAGCGCCTCGGCCGCGTGCTCCGCCCGAAGGCGGACGGGCACGAGGCGCGCTTCTACTCGGTGGTGGCGCGGGACACGATCGACCAGGACTTCGCGGCACACCGGCAGCGGTTCCTGGCGGAGCAGGGATATGCCTACCGGATCATGGACGCGGACGAGCTGCTGACGTAGCGGGCCGCCGGTTCGCGGTTCCGGGGGCCGGGTCCTCCGGGGCGGCGGTTCGAAATCGACTGTTCAGGGCCTGGCGGCCCACCAATAGCTCGGCAGCATTTCGAACCCCCACCCCTGCGGCCCCGGCCCCCTCACGTCACAGCCCGGGGGTGGCCGCGCTGGGTCGCCCATTGGCCCGCCGCAGGCATAACGCCGTGCCGGCCAGGAAGGCCAGGCCCAGGAGCGGGTACGGGGATGCCAGGGGTTGTTGCCACCAGGGGAGGTGGAGGTCGAGGTCGCCTTGGTGGGGAGTGAGCCACATGCTGCGGCAGGCGAAGGCGGCGGCGGTCGCGAGGACCGCGGCGCGGCGCCAGGGGAGGCCGCGGGTGTGGGCTGCCAGCAGGGCGAGGAGCGGGACGCACCAGACCCAGTGGTGCGACCAGCTGATCGGGGAGACCAGGAGCGCGGTGACGGCCGCGCAGAGCACGCCCCACGCTTCGAGTCCGCGGCGGGCGGCGCACGTGGCGACGGCGAGGCCCGCGGCGGCGGTGAGCGCGGCGGCGGCCACCCAGACGAGGCCGGGGTGCTCGGTGTGCAGGAGCCGGGCGAGCAGGCCCTGGAGGGACTGGTTGTCGATGATCCAGGCCTTGCCGACGCGGTCGGTCTCGTAGAGGCGCGTGGTCCAGAAGTCGACGGAGGCGCCGGGCAGCACGGCGATGCCGAGCAGGACGGTGCCGGCGAAGGCGCAGGCCGCGGTGGTGGCCTCGCGGGTGCGCCCGGTCAGGGCGAGGTAGACGGCGAAGATCGCGGGGGTGAGCTTGATGCCCGCGGCGATCCCGACCGCGAAGCCCTTGCCGCGGGCGCCGTCGGGCCGGGACAGGTCCCACAGGACGAGGACGGCGAGCGCCAGATTGATCTGGCCGTAGACGAACGTCTGGAAGACGGGTTCCAGGCACAGGGCGCCGGCGGGCAGCGCGATCAGCGCGGCCGGGTGGCGGGCGCCGCCGGGGCGGCCCGTGCAGCGCAGCGAGAGGTGGGTCAGGGCGGCGAGCAGCCCGAGGTTGCCGAGGACGAAGCCGCCGCGCAGAGCGCCGAGTGGCAGCCAGGTGGTGGGCACGAAGAGCAGCGCCGCGAAGGGCGGGTAGGTGGCCGGGAGGTTCCACCGGGTGACGCGGAAGCCGTAGAGGTCCTGGCCGGAGGCGACGGCGGCGCCTTCGGCGCGGTAGACGAGCATGTCCGCCATCGGGACCGGATACGTCGAGAAGAAGAGCGCGTATCCGGCGAGGGCCAGCGCGAGGGCCAGCAGGGCTGCCAGGACGAGCAGCAGGCGGCGGGACAGGGCGCGTACGGAGGGTGGCGCCGGGTGCACCTCGCTGAGAGCGGTCACCGCCGCGACGTTAGTGGACCGCCGGGTGGGGGCCGTGCTCCGTCCTGGGTCAGCGGTGCTTGCCCTCGCTGCCCAGGAGGACGACCTCGACGGCGGTCTGCGCGAAGACGCGGACGGCTCGCAGGGTGCTTCCCAGCAGGTGGCGGGGGTGCTCGTGGTGGGTGCCGAGGGCGGTGCTGCCGGCGGCGGAGGGGCCTGGGGTGAAGGTTTCTGTGGTCATGTCCCTACGGTAGGAAATCCGCCGTTTGCAGTACATCGGGCGGAAGTCTGAAGTCTCCCGTGTCACGTACGCCTCTGGGTTGACGTCCGTCCCCTAGGGCGCACCCGGGGTGAACCCTGAGGGCCTCCGGGGTGCCGCTCCGGTTGCGGGAAAAGCATTCGCGGTGCGGCGGGCGGGAGCGTAAGATCCACCGTCTTGCCGCCTCCCGATGGGAGCGCCGCCGGCCGGACGGAAACCGGTCGGCTTCTCTCTTCTTCCCTGCGTACGCACAAGCCGGAGGCAATGCCGTGCCCCTGCACGACCCCGACCACGCCCAGGACGCGAACCCGCTCCGGGCCGAACAGACCCACCTCGCCGAATCCCGTTCCGCGCTGACCGCGATGCGCGCCGACGTGGAAGCGCTGGACATCTCCGATGTCACCGGCAACTGGGTCAACGCCAAGATCCTCGCCGCCGAGATCGACAACCGGATCAAGGCCCTCGCCGACCTCTCGCACACCCCGCTGTTCTTCGGCCGGCTGGACTACCTGCACGCCCCCGGCGTCGGAATGGGGAGGGGCAGCGCGAAGCGCTCCGATGGAAGGGTGGTGGCGGGAGACGGGCGGGCCGAGGGCGCCGAGGGCGAGCAGTTCTACATCGGCCGCCGCCATGTGCACGACGCCCACGGCGACCCCATGGTCATCGACTGGCGGGCGCCGGTCTCGCAGCCCTTCTACCGGGCCTCGCGCGTCGAGCCGATGGACGTCCGGCTGCGCCGGCGGTTCGGCTACACCGGCGGCGAACTGACCGCGTACGAGGACGAGCACCTCACCGACCCCGCCGAGGCCAGCACCTCCAGCAAGCTGCTGCAGACCGAGATCGAACGGCCGCGCGTCGGCCCGATGCGGGACATCGTCGCCACCATCCAGCCGGAGCAGGACGAGATCGTCCGCGCCGGCATCGGCGGCACCGTCTGTGTGCAGGGCGCCCCCGGCACCGGGAAGACCGCCGTGGGCCTGCACCGTGTCGCGTATCTGCTGTACGCGCACCGCGAGCGGCTCGCCCGCACCGGCACCCTCGTCATCGGGCCCAACAAGTCCTTCCTGCAGTACATCGAGCAGGTGCTGCCGGCCCTGGGCGAGCTGCAGGTCAAGCAGGCGACGGTCGACGACCTGGTCGCGCACGTCACGGTGCGCGGCACGGACCCGGCGGAGCGCGCCCGGATCAAGGGCGACGCCCGGATGGCGGAGGTGCTGCGGCGCGCGGTGCGCAGCGGCATCCGGATGCCGAAGGAGCCGATCGTCGTGGTGCGCGGTTCGCGGCGCTGGCGGGTCCCCGCGTACGAACTCGAAGAGCTGGTGCGGGAGCTGATGGAGCGTGACATCCGGTACGGCGCCGCCCACGAGGCACTGCCGCAGCGGATCGCGCACAACATCCTCGTCCGGATGGAGGAGTCCGGGGAGGCGCCGGACGACCGCGTCCAGGACGCGGTGGCCCGCAATCCTGCCGTCAAGGCCGCGGTGAAGGAGGTCTGGCCGAAGGCCGACCCGGCGAAGACGGTGCTGCGGCTGCTGTCCGACGCCGAGTTCCTCGCGGAGTGCGCGAGCGGGATCCTGACGCCGGAGGAGCAGGCGACGCTGCTGTGGGAGAAGCCGCCCCGCAGCCTCGCCTCGGCGAAGTGGTCCCCGGCCGACACGGTGCTGATCGACGAGACGCTCGACCTCGTACAGCGCACCCACTCGCTCGGCCACGTGGTGCTCGATGAAGCCCAGGACCTGTCCCCCATGCAGTACCGGGCGGTCGGACGGCGCTGCTCCACCGGTTCCGCGACGGTGCTCGGCGACATCGCGCAGGGCACCACGCCGTGGGCGACCGCCAGCTGGGAGGAAGCCCTTACGCACCTGGGCAAGCCGGGCGCCCCGGTCGAGGAGCTGACCCGCGGCTTCCGTGTGCCGCGCGGCGTGATCGCCTACGCGTCCCTGCTGCTGCCCACGATCGCCCCCGGGCTGGCCCCGGCCACCTCGGTCCGTGAGTCGCCCGGCGACCTCGTGATCCGCCGGACGGGCGCGGAGGAGCTGGACGCGGCCGTTCTCGCGGCCTGCCACGACGCCCTCGCGTACGAGGGCTCCATCGGCCTCATCGCCGCCGACGAGCGCATCGCGGCGCTCGCCGCCGCCCTGGAGTCGGCCGGCCTGCCGTACCTCGCCCCCGGCGAGGAGACCTCGGCGCAGGCCCGGCTCACCCTGGTCCCGGCGACGCTCGCGAAGGGCCTGGAGTACGACTACGTGGTGCTCGACGAGCCTGCCGCCATCGTCTCGGGCGAGCCGGACGAGCGCACCGGGCTGCGCCGCCTCTACGTCGCCCTCACCCGGGCCGTCTCCGGCCTCGCGGTGCTCCACGCGAAGCCGCTGCCGGAGGAGCTGGCCGCTGGGGGCACCTCCCAGCGTTAGCTGGGGGACGAACTAGGCATCCGGCCGGCCTCCACCCTGACCAGCAGATATGAAGAAGTTGTCAGGTCGCGGTCGCGATCGTGTTCGGGCCGCTCGATGCGCTTACGCTCGCCCTCATGTGCGCACACGTGCTGGTGGCCGAGGACGACGAGAAACAGGCCGAGCTGGTCCGCCGCTATCTGCTGCGGGAGGGCCACACGGTCACCGTCGTCCACGACGGGCGCGCCGCCATCGAGGAGGCGCGCCGCCGGGAGCCGGACCTGCTCGTGCTCGACATCCAGATGCCGAGGGTCGACGGGCTGGACGTGGCCCGCGTCCTGCGGGCCGAGTCCGACCTGCCGATCCTGATGCTCACCGCCCGCTCCACCGAGGACGATCTGCTGCTCGGCCTCGACCTGGGCGCCGACGACTACATGACCAAGCCGTACAGCCCCCGCGAGCTGATGGCCCGGATCCGCACCCTGCTGCGGCGCAGCGGCGCCCGCAAGCCGGATGCCACCTCCGACGCCGTACTGCGCGTCGGCGGACTCACCGTGGACCCGGCGCGGCACGAGGTGACCGTCGACGGCAGACCCGCCGACTGCACCCCCGGCGAGTTCCACATCCTCGCGGCCCTGGCCGCGCTGCCGGGCCGGGTCTTCAGCCGGGCCCAACTCCTGGACCACGTCCACGGGTTCGACCGGTACATCACCACCAGGACGGTGGACGTGCACGTCATGAACCTCCGCAAGAAGATAGAACCGGACCCCCGCCGGCCGCGCTATCTGGTGACGGTCTTCGGCGTCGGCTACAAGCTGACGGACGGCGGGCACGATGGCCCGTGAACCCCGGCCGGCCCGCGGCAAGGTCCCGTTCCGCAGGAGCCTGCTCGGCCGGCTGCTGTTCTCCTTCGTCCTGGTCGCGACCTGTTCGGTCGCCGCCACCACCTGGCTGGCCGTCCAGACGACCTCCGGTTCCATCCAGCAGGAGCAGAGCCGCTATCTGGCCAACGACGCCCTGATCTACGGCAAGCTCGCCGAGTACGCGGCCACCCACGCCAACTGGGACGGCATCGCGCCCACCGTCCGCCAGCTGGCCGCCACCACCCAGCGCCGTATCGCCGTCACCACCCAGGACCGGCGGCCGGTCGCCGACTCCGCACCGGCCGGCTCCCCGCTCCCGCAGACCCAGTCGGCGGCCCTCGACCCGCTGCACGTCGACGCCACCATGGTCCCCGGCGCCACCGCGGGCGACATCGACCCGCGCGCCGTCGGCCCGTTCCGGCTGCTCCCCGCGGAACGCAAGCAGCTGCACGACCTCGCCCGGCGCAGCGTCTCCTGCCTCGCCGACTACATGATCGCCGGCGAGATCGCCGACGGCCCCAGCGGCCGCCCGCACATCAAGGTCGTCGGCGGCGACCCCTCCGACGTGCTGGACGAGTCCTGCAACGGCAGCAGGCTCGCCGCCCCCACCGCCACCGAGAGCTCCGCCCTCGCCGACCTCAACTCCCGTCTCAAGAAGTGCCTCACCACCGAGAACCTGCCACTCCTCGAACTCAACCCCGACCTCACCTGGGGCCGGACGGGCGCCGCAGCTGCCCAGGGGCCCACCCCCGTCCCGACGCCCAGCGCCGTCCGGACGCCCCGGGCCGTTCCGGCCCCCGCCGTCCGCGACCCCAAGGGCGGCGGCATCACCGAACGCAAGACCGCCGACTGCGTCGACACCGCGCGCCGCGACCAGCTCCGCGAATTCGTCGCCCCCGCCGCGTACCTCTTCGTCACGGACCCGAGCGGCGCCACCACCCCCGGCTTCGCCCTCTCCCGCTCCAACACCCTGCGCGTCGCCGGCGTCGCGGCCCTCGTCCTCGCCCTCGCCGCCGCCGTCACCCTCCTGCTCGCCGCGCGCCTCATCCGCCCGCTGCGCGCCCTCACCGACGCCGCCCAGCGCATGCGGGACGGCGACGACTCGGCGCGCGTCACCGTCGCCACCGGCGACGAGATCGGCCGGCTCTCCGCCGCCTTCAACGACATGTCCCAGGAACGCCAGCGCCTCGCCGAACAGCGCAAGGCCATGGTCAGCGACGTCGCCCATGAACTGCGCACCCCGGTCAGCAACATCCGCGGCTGGCTCGAAGCGGTGGAGGACGGCATCGCGGAACCCGACGACGCCCTCAACTCCTCGCTCCTCGAAGAGGCGCTCCAGCTCCAGCACATCATCGACGACCTCCAGGACCTGGCCGCCGCCGACGCCGGGACGCTCCGCGTCCACCCCGAAGCGGTGCGCCTCGGCGACATCCTGGAACAGGTCGCCGCGGCCCACCGCGCCCGCGCCGCCTCGGCCGGCGTCGCCCTCACCGTCACCCCCGGAGACCTCGGCCTCCAGGCCGACCCGGTACGCCTCCGCCAGGCGGTCGGCAACCTCGTCTCGAACGCCATCCGCCACACCCCGCCGGGCGGCAGCGTCTCCCTGCGGGGCTACACCGACGACGACCGCATCGTGATCGACATCACCGACACCGGCACCGGCATCGCCCCCGACGACCTCCCCCACGTCTTCGACCGCTTCTGGCGCGCCGAGAAATCCCGCAACCGCCAAACGGGAGGCAGCGGCCTGGGCCTGGCCATCGTCCGCCAACTGGCCGAATCCCACGGCGGCACCGCGACAGTCGCCTCCGCCGGCCGAGGCCACGGCTCAACGTTCAGCCTCCGGCTGGGCGGCGGGGCCTGAAGCCCGGCCCCCACCGCACCGTTGCGCCTGCGGCGAGCCGCGCCGCCTCCGGCGCGGGTGCGGGTACATCGCCCCCACCCCACCGTTGCGCCTGCGGCGAGCTGTCCCCGCCCTCCCCCAGCCTTCGGCCGGGGGTGCCCCCACCACTGCCGTCACAAATGCACGTCACCGACACGCGGCTACCCGCGGACCGTTGCGCCTGCAGCCGGGGCATCCCTACCTGACCGGGCGGCACAGGGGTGAGCGGGGGCTCGGGCTGGAACGCGAGGTGCCCGGGGCCGGAGGGGTGGGGGTTCGAAATGCTGCCGAGCTATTTGTGGGCCGCCAGGCCCTAAATAGTCGATTTCGAACCGCCGCCCCGCAGGACCCGGGCACCGGAACCAAAAAACCAACCCCGCCTAACCCACCGGCACCGGCGCATCCAGCAACGCCCGCCACTCCCTCATCGCACCCACGTCCACAGGGGAAGCCCAGCCCGCAGGGCGAACCGCCCCGCCGACGTGGAACGCGTCGATCCCCGCCGCCCGCAACGCCGGCAGATGCTCCCGGTTCAACCCGCCCCCCACCAGAATCCGCGGCTCGTACCCCGGCTCCGGCGCCGGCTCCGCCGCCGTCCGGGCCGCCTCGGCGACCAGCACCGCGAGGCCGTCGTCGACGCCCTTGGGTGACCCGGCCGTCAGATACGTGTCCAGCCCCGGCAGCCCCGCCAGCTGCAACCGGACCGCGTCGCGGTCCGCCGCGCGGTCGATGGCGCGGTGGAACGTCCACCGGCACCCGTCGATGACGTCGGCGATCGCGTAGACCGCCTCGAGGTCGGCCCCGCCGCGCCCGTCGAGGAAGCCGAGGACGAACTCGTCCGCACCCTCGCGGCGCAGCCCCTCGGCCGCCGCGCAGAGCGCGTCGATGTCGCCGGCGCCGAAGCCGTCGGAGAGCCGCAGCATGACGCGCAGCGGGATGTGCACGGCGGCACGGATGGCGGCGAAGGTCTCGCGGGACGGGGTGAGGCCGTCCGCGGCCATGTCGGTGACCAGCTCGAGGCGGTCGGCGCCGCCGGTCTGGGCCGCTACGGCGTCATCGACGCCGAGGGCGATCACCTCGAAAATTGGTCTAGACATATGACCAAGAGTGCCACAATCGTCACCCCCGCGCGAGCCCTCAGGCGCACAATAGCCACCATGGCTGTCACCCCCGCGACGAAGCACCCGCAGCATGCCGCATTGCTCACCCAATGGTGTGACCTGCTGCGCCGCACCCGGGTCGCCCCGATTTCGGACACTCCCGGCTCCGCCCCCACCGCTGCCCCCACCCCCGCACCCGATGCCGCCTACGGCGAGGACCTGCTCGGCCGGTGGAGCGAGGAGCAGCGGTGGTATCACACCACGGATCACCTGGTCGCCGTACTCGACCACATCGCCGAGCTGGCCGCTTACGCCGACGACCCGGACGCCGTACTGCTCGCGGCCTGGTTCCACGACGCCGTGTACCGCCCGGACCGCTCCGAGAACGAGGAGCGCAGCGCCCGGCTGGCCGAGCGGGCGCTGGCCGAGGCCGGGGTCGACGCCGCGCGCATCGCCGAGGTGGTCCGGCTGGTGCTGCTCACGACCAGCCACGACCCGGCACCCGACGACCGGAACGGCGAGGTCCTGTGTGACGCGGATCTCGCGGTCCTGGCCGGTGAGCCGGCCGCGTACGCCGCCTACGCCGCCGCCGTCCGCCAGGAGTACGGCTTCGTGCCCGACGACGCCTTCCGCTCCGGCCGCGCCGCCGTCCTGCGCCAACTGCTGGATCTGCCCCGGCTCTTCCGCACCCCGGTCGGCCACGAGCGCTGGGAGCACATCGCCCGCCGCAACCTCGGCACCGAGCTGGAACTGCTCCTCGCAACCGGTCCCGCGACCGACCCCGCCACCTGACCGGGCCGAGCCTGTCCGGGAATACGCGGGAATACGCAGGTCACCCGAGGCGCTGGTAACTGTTATGCCCTCCGCCGACGCCAGCCGCTCCCGCATGCCCGTAGCCGTCTACGTCCTCGGGCTCAGTGTCTTCGCGCTCGGCACCTCGGAATTCATGCTCTCCGGCCTGCTGCCGCCGATCGCCGACGATCTCGGCGTCAGCATCCCGCAGGCCGGACTGCTGATCTCGGCGTTCGCGATCGGCATGGTCGTCGGGGCTCCGCTGCTCGCCGTGGCCACGCTGCGGCTGCCGCGCCGCACCACCCTGATCGCGCTGATCACGCTCTTCGGCCTGGGGCAGGTCGCGGGCGCCGTGGCGCCGAACTACGCGCTGCTGTTCGCCTCCCGGGTGATCAGCGCGCTCGCCTGCGCGGGCTTCTGGGCGGTCGGCGCGGCCGTCGCGATCTCCATGGTCCCGATGAACGCGCGGGCCCGGGCGATGGCCGTGATGATCGGCGGACTGAGCATCGCGAACGTGCTGGGCGTCCCCGCCGGTGCCTTCCTCGGCGACCAGTTCGGCTGGCGTTCCGCGTTCTGGGCGGTGGCCCTGATGTCGGCGGTGGCGCTCGTCGGCGTGATCGCGCTGATCCCCCGCATACCGATCCCGGACGTCCGCCCCCGGCTCCGCGAGGAGCTGCGCATCTACCGCGACGGCAACGTCTGGCTGGCCGTCGCCATCACGGCGCTCTCCGCGGGCGGTGTGTTCTGCGCCTTCAGCTATCTCGCACCGCTGCTCACAGACGTCGCCGGGCTGCCCGAGGGCTCGGTGCCCGCGATCCTGGGCCTCTTCGGGGTCGGCGCGCTGATCGGCACCGCGATCGGCGGCCGTTTCGCGGACGCCCACCTGTTCGGCGTGATGATCGGCGGCATCACCGCGTCCACGGTCTTCCTGGGCGTGATGGCGCTCACCGCGCAGAACCAGATCGCCGTGATCGTGCTGTCGTTCCTGCTGGGCCTCTCGGCGTTCTTCACCGCGCCCGCGCTCAACGCCCGCATCTTCAACGTGGCGGGCGCCGCCCCCACCCTCGCCGGCGCCACCACCACGTCCGCCTTCAACCTGGGCAACACCGGTGGGCCCTGGCTCGGCGGCCTCGTCATCAGCGGCGGCTTCGGCTTCGCGGCCACCGCCTGGGCGGGCGCCGCCATGGCCGCGGTCGCCATCGGCCTCGTACTCGTCTCGCTGCGCCGGCACGGCGCGAGCCGCGTCATCGCGAGCCACCCGCTGCCCGCGGTCCCGGCGCCCGCCGAGGTCACCGGCTCGACGCCCGCCGACGTCACCGGCTCGACGCACTCAGGCTGACCGCAACCCACTCAGGAACCCACTCAGGCCGTCCTCGACCCACTCAGGCTGACCTCGACGCACTCATCAGGCCGACGCGGCCGACGCGTCACCCGCCGGCGGGGCCTTGCGGCGGCGCAGCCCCGCGCCGATGAGCCGCCGCACGATCTCCTTGCTGCCGACCTCCACCGCGCCCAGCTCGACGGCCGAGGCGTAGCGAGCGGCCGGAACGTCGTAGTGGTCCCGTTCGAACGCCTTCGGCGGGCAGCCGAGCCGCGCGGCGAACGCGTGCAGCTCCTCGTAGGAGACGTCGCTGACCAGGTGCGACCACATGCGGCCGTGCCCCGGCCAGGTCGGCGGGTCGATGTAGAGCGTCATGAAACCGCCGTCCCCTGGGGCAGAGTCCACGTCCGGGACCGGGCCCCGGTTCGGGAGGGTGTCATCGTCAGCTCAGCCCGCCGACCGGGGCGACGACCGCCCCGGCGGTCTCGCAGACCCAGTGCGGGTCGGGCCCGAGCTCCGGTTCGACGGCGAGCCCGTGCGGCTCCTCGCACAGCGGGCACAGCGGCCAGCGTCCGAAGCGCGCCAGCAGCGCGTCCTGGACGTCCTGGGCGACCAGCCCGGCGACGAACTCGATGCCCTCGGGCCACTGCTCGACCCACCAGCGGCGCTGCGCGACGGCGTTCTCGACCAGGGAGACGACGTCCGGTCCGGCTACGTCCCGGGCGGCGAGGTCGGCGAGGATGAGCGCCCGCGCGCCGTGCAGGGCCTCTTCCAGATCACGATCCATCCGTCCATTCTGCCTCCTGTCCCCTTGACGCCCCCACCGCCTGAAAATATCTTTCAAGATGTGACGTACAGCGTGAAGGAAACTTTCCCCCAGCGCGCACGGCCGTCGCGTGACGCGTCCGCCGCCCCCGCCGCGTCCAGCGTGCCCGACAGGAGCCCCGACCCCGGGACGCTGGCGGCCACGGTCCGTACGGTCGGGCCGTCGATGACCCGCTCGATGCAGCGGGTCGCCGAGGCCGTGGCCAACGACCCCGCGGGCTGCGCGCACCTCACCGTGACCGCGCTCGCGCAGCGCACCGGCACCAGCGAGGCCACCGTCGTCCGCACCGCGCGGCTGCTCGGCTATCCCGGCTACCGGGATCTGCGGCTGGCGCTGGCCGCGCTCGCCGCGCAGCAGGCGGCGGGCGTACCGCCCGCCGTGACCGCGGACATCGCCGTGGACGATCCGCTGACCGAGGTGGTGGCGAAGCTGGCGCGCGAGGAGCAGCAGACGCTCGCCGACACCGCCGCCCAGCTCGACGTGGCGCAGCTGGAGGCGGCCGTCGGGGCCCTCGCCGCGGCGCGCCGTATCGAGGTGTTCGGTATCGGCGCGTCCAGCCTGGTGGGCCAGGACCTGGTCCAGAAGCTGCTGCGGATCGGGCTGATCGCGCACGCGCACGGTGACACACACCTGGCCATCACCAACGCGGTCCAGCTGCGGCAGGGCGATGTGGCGATCGCGATCACGCACTCGGGCAACACCCATGACGTCATCGAGCCGCTGCGGGTGGCCTTCGACCGGGGTGCGACGACGGTGGCGATCACCGGCCGCCCGGACGGCGCGGTCACCCAGTACGCCGATCATGTGCTGACCACGTCCACCTCGCGGGAGAGCGAGCTGCGGCCGGCCGCGATGTCGAGCAGGACCAGTCAGCTCCTCGTGGTGGACTTCCTGTTCATAGGCGTCATGCAACGCACCTACGAGACCGCCGCACCCGCACTGTCCGCCTCGTACGAGGCGCTGGCCCACCGGCACAGTCCGCGCGCCTCCCGCTCCTGACCGGAGCCCCCGTCCAGCACCAGCCCCCGATCCCCCGACCGCTATCCGCAAACAGGACGCAGCATCATGCTGTGGCGCGATGACGTGGCGCCATGGCTCACCGCTTCACGTAAGGACGTACGAGCCGCATGTCCCCCTCCACCGACTCCGACTACACCGAGCTGCGCCGGGAGCTGGAGACCCTCACCACCGAGGCGTTCCGGCCCGAGCTCTCCGAGATCGACCGGCTCTCCACCCTGGAGATCGCCCGGACGATGAACGCCGAGGACGCCACCGTCCCGGCCGCGGTCGCCGCACAACTGCCGGCCATCGCCGCGGCCATCGACGACATCGCCGAGCGGATGGCGCGCGGCGGGCGGCTGCTCTACGCCGGGGCGGGCACCGCCGGCCGGCTCGGGGTGCTCGACGCGAGCGAGTGCCCGCCGACGTTCAACACCGAGCCGGGGCAGGTCGTCGGCCTGATCGCGGGCGGGCCGGCCGCGATGGTCACCGCGGTGGAGGGCGCCGAGGACAGCGGGGCGCTGGCCGCCGCCGATCTGGACGCGCTGGCGCTGGGCCCGGACGACACCGTCGTGGGCGTCTCGGCGTCCGGCCGCACCCCGTACGCGATCGGCGCCGTCGAGCACGCCCGCTCGCTGGGGGCGCTCACCGTCGGGCTGTCCTGCAACGCGCACTCGGCGCTCGCGGCGGCCGCCGAGCACGGTATCGAGGTCGTGGTCGGCCCCGAGCTGCTCACCGGCTCGACCCGGCTGAAGTCCGGCACGGCGCAGAAGCTCGTGCTGAACATGCTCTCGACGATCACGATGATCCGGCTCGGCAAGACGTACGGGAACCTGATGGTCGACGTCCGGGCGTCGAACGAGAAGCTGCGGGCGCGGTCGCGCCGGATCGTCGCCCTGGCGACGGGGGCACCGGACGCCGCGATCGAGGCGGCGCTGGCCGCGGCGGACGGCGAGGTCAAGCACGCCATCCTGGCGATCCTGGCCGATGTGGACGCGGCCACGGCGGCCCGGCTGCTGGCGAAGAGCAACGGCCATCTGCGCGCCGCCCTGGAGTCGGCCGGCGTCTGACACCGACTGGTTCCGGCGCCTGACGCCCACCGGATCCGACGTGTAGGGCCTGTCCGGGCACACAACGCCCGAGGGCGGCATCCCCAGCTGGGGATGCCGCCCTCGGTCTTACTACGGGTACCGCTGACCGGAGGGGTTGTTTTCACAACCCTTTGACCAGGCCTGATGACTGGCTATGCCAGTGCGGTGCACAGCTTAAGCACCGCCTTCAGCACAGCCTTTTGTCCTCTTTTGAGCCCTCCCGAAATGCGTAGAGGGATCGCCCGTCACGGCTTCTGCAGGAAGTACAGGAAGTAGCTGTCATGTGATCAGCCGGTGCGTCGGATGACGGCCCAGCTGCCCCATCCTGCGGCGGCTTCGGTGGTGTGCCAGTGGCCGGGGAGTGCGGCGGCGACGTCTTCGGCGGGCAGGTACAGCGGCCCGTCCTGACCGAGCTGGTTGATCCACAACAGCAGGCCGTCCGGGGCCAGGACCCGTGCGAGTTCGCCGGGGAACAGGAGCATGTCGATTGCCGCGACAGCGGCAATCGACGCGTTGGGCACGGGCAGTGCGCTGGCGTCGGCGCGTACGCGGGCCGGAGAGCGGCCGGCGGCCTGGTGGAGCATCTGCTCGGACAGGTCGAGGCTGATCACGGCAGGGAAGGCGGTCTCGAGGAGCGGGGTGAACTGGCCCGTGCCGGAACCGATTTCCAGGCAGGGGCCGTTCGGAAGGGGTCCGCCGCGGGTGAGGGCGTCGCGGAGCGGGTCGTCGCGGCCGGTGGCTTGGGTGCTGTCCCAGTCTGCGGCGAGCTGGTCGAAAAGTCCGCCGAGAAAGGTGGCTTCTGCAGCGGTCCAGGGGCGTCGGCCGGTGGCCAGGTCACGGGCGAAGGAGCGGAAGGCATCCGCTGTGTCCCTCGGTGGCAGCGGTTTCCCGTCCGGGCTGGGCAGGACGCGCGGCAGGGTGCGGCCCATGGGTCCAGTCGAGCACCGGCGGGGCGGTGCGGGGAGCGGCTCGGGGGTGGGTTGCTGGGCTCCATTCCCGGGTGGTGTTGCTGAGGGGTTAGCCATGGTTGGTGTGTCCTTGGTGGTTCCCGCTGTGTGGTGCCTGGGTGTGGGTGTCGTCGTGCCCGTGGTGGTCGTCGTTGGTGGCGGGTGCGCCGCCCATCATGCGGAGCATGTCGCGTCCGCCGGTGCGCAGGAATCGGATAAGGAGGGCGGCGGCCAGGAAGAGGAAGGCGATGTTGAGGAAGGTGGTGTAGTTCCAGGTGATGCCTTCCGTGGGGAGTTTTGCGTCGGCCTGGTCGGGGATGAGGCCGAGGCCGCCGAAGGTGAACTCCACGATGTATCCGGCGATGACGGTGGCCACGTAGAAGGTGCCGAGGAGAAACAGGGCCATCTTCGCCCCGTAGTACTTCCGGTAGATATTGAGGATCGGCAGGATCAGCAGGTCGGCGAAGATGAACGAGACGACTCCGCCGAAGCTGATACCGCCCTTCCACAACACCACCGCCAGCGGCACATTGCCGATCGAGCAGACGAACGACGCGATTGCCACCAGCGGGCCGATGACCGGCCCCCACAGTTTGGACGCCAGCGGGTGGCCCTCGAAGAAGAACGTGCTCCAGAACGAGTCGGGCACCCAGGCGGCGATGGCCCCGGCGATGAGCAGGCCGATCACCAGGTCCCGCAGGATCGCCGCCCATTCCATGACGAAGACATGGCTTGTCGAGGTGAAGCCCTCACCGGACAGCAGACGGCGGGCGAAGGAGCCTTCCCGCTGCACGGACATGTCCATCGCGGCGTGGCCCTCCATGGACCCGGCCAGTCCGCGGTCGGCCTGCTCGCGTGCCTGGCGCAGCAGCTTGTCGCGCAGGAACAGGCGGAACAGCACCGCGAGTACGACGATCATGATGGGCCCACCGACGAACTCCGCCGCGGTGAACTCCCAGCCCATCAGCAGCGCCAGGATGACGCCGAGCTCGACGACGAGGTTGGTGGAGGCGATCTCGAAGGCCATCGCGGCGGTGAAGTTCGCGCCCTTGCGAAACAGCGACCGGGCCAGGGCCACCGCGGCATAGGAGCACGAGGAGGAGGACGCGCCGAGGCCGGCAGCGATGGCCAGGGTGCGGGGGCGGTCGTCCCCGAGCAGGGTGACAACCGTGGACTTGCGAATGACCGCCTGGACCACGGCGGACAGGGCGAAGCCCAGGATGAGGGCCCAGGTGATCTCCCAGGTCATGGAACCGGCGATCGACAGGGCGTGCAGGACGGCGTCCACGCATATGCCTTCCGGGCGGAGGGAGGTCGACGGGCCCCGGGCCTTCACGTAGAGGAAGGCCCGGGCCCCGTACGGTGGTTAGAGCCGGTCGAGGATGGTGTTCATCTTCTCGATCTCGGCGGTCTGGGCCGTGATGACGGCGTCGGCGAGCTTCTTCGCGTCGGCGTTGTTGCCGTGCCTCTGCTCGTTCTTGGCCATGGTGACCGCGCCTTGGTGGTGGCCGATCATCAGCTGGGCGAACTTCTTGTCGAAGTCTTTGCCCCGGGAGGCCGTGAGAGCCGCCATGTCCTTGTCGGACATCATCCCGGGCATGCCGGACGAGTCGCCGGAGCTGTGATTCATGCCGGGCATGTCACCCATCGACGACGAGGCCGAGGGCTGCGGCTTTCCCCAGGACTTCAGCCAGAGCGTCATCGTCTTGATCTCGGGGTCCTGGGCTTTCTCGATCGCGGTGGCCAGGTCCTTGATCTCGGGGTCGGCGGCGCGGCCGTCGGCGAGCTTGGCCATCTCGATGGCCTGCTGGTGGTGCGGGATCATCTGCTGGGCGAACGCGATGTCCGCATCGTTGAACGCATCGCCCGGGGCGGCCGGGGCGGAGGTGTTGCTGCCCTGGCTGTGCTTCATGCCGGGCATGGAAGAACTGTCCGATGTGGAGGTGCCGGAGGAGCCACAGGCCACGAGAGTCAGCGCGAGGGCGGCTGTGGTGCCGGCCGCCGCAAGGGTGTGGCGGCGGGCGGTGGGACGAGAGGCAGCGAACATGATGGTGGTCTTTCCGGGTGGGCGCACCACGCCGGGCGGGCGCGCGAAGCTGGCAGGACACGTCGCCGGGCCCGGTCGAAGATCCGGGTTCCGGCGCGGTCCGCTCAGGTCCGCGCGATACACACCGTCAGGAGCAGACTTCGCCCGCCTGGTGGCGGTGGTCCGCGCCGCGCCGGCCGGCCCAGGGGCACCGGCCGGTGCGCGAGAAGACCGGCCGCCAGCACTGCGACGACGACCATGAGGGCGCCGCCAGCGGGCAGCGGGGTCCGGTCCCGAGCGGGAGTCGAGACGCACATCGCGCCGCGCATCGCCGACGCATCCGCAACGTGCTGCTGCGCGCCGGGAGGTGTCATCACCGTAGACGGTGCAGGCGTCATGGCCTCGGGGGCCGTGGAGTTCATCGCGGTGGTGGCATGGCCGTGCGCCGTTGGCGAGGCGGTGGACATCGCGCCGTGGCAGCCGTCAGCCGCGGTGGCCGGTGCGCCGTGCATGAGGAACAGGCCGAGCAGCACCGCGCACAGGGTCAGCAGTCGGGCGATGCTCCGTCTGCGCGCCTGTCCGGTGCCTGCCACTGCCGGTTCCCTTCTCTCACCATGTGGAGCGCCCCCGAGGGGCGCGACCTTCCGACCATACCCCGGGTGGGTACTTGGTGTCGGGGATCGCGTCCCGGCGGCCAGAGCCCGGGCCTGTTCGGGCGTCAGCCCGCATGGTGCGCCAGGAGGGCGTGCGGGTCGCCGCTGCCGGTGGTGTGGTCGGTGTGTACGGTGGCGGCGGTCAGCCGGGGAACGGCGTGGATCAGGGCGTGCTCGGCGGCAACCGCCAGGGCGTGTGCCTGCACCACGGTCAGGTGCGGGTCGACGACGATGTCGGCCTCGCCGCGCAAGGCGTGGCCGATCCACCGCATCCGCACCTGCCCGACATCGCGGACGCCGTCCACGGCCCGCAGGGCGCCTTCGGCGGCGTCGATCAGGGCGGGGTCGACGGCGTCCATCAGTCGGCGGAAGACCTCCCTGGCGGCGTCCTTGAGGACCATCAGGATCGCGGCGGTGATCAGGAGGCCGACGATCGGGTCAGCGAGCCGCCAGCCGATCGCGGCGCCGCCGGCGCCAAGCAGGACGGCCAGCGAGGTGAAGCCGTCGGTGCGGGCGTGCAGGCCGTCGGCGACGAGAGCGGCGGAGCCGATTCTGCGTCCGGTGGTGATGCGGTAGCGGGCCACCCATTCGTTGCCGATGAAGCCGACGACCGCGGCAGCGGCGACCCACGGCAGGTGGGTGATCTCCTGCGGGTTCAGCAGCCGGTCGATGGCGGTATAGGCGGCCAGGGCGGACGACGCGGTGATGGTGAGCAGGATGGCGATGCCGGCCAGGTCCTCGGCGCGGCCGAAGCCGTAGGTGAAGCGGCGGGTCGCCGCCCTACGGCCGAGGATGAACGCAATACCCAGTGGCACGGCGGTCAGCGCGTCGGCGCCGTTGTGGATCGTGTCGCCGAGCAGTGCCACCGATCCGGACAGCGCGAACACCAAGGCCTGGAGCACCGTGGTGATACCGAGCACGGCCAGCGAGATCCACAGTGTCCGCATGCCCTCGGCAGAGGACTCCATCGCCGAATCGACCTTGTCCGCCGCCTCATGGGAGTGCGGCGTGACCACGTGCGCGAGACGGTGCTTGAGCCGCGACCACCGGCCCGACCCGTCCTCCCCGTGATCATGGCCAGGCCCATGGTCGTGGCGGTGCCCGTGGTCTTCGTGACTGTGGCTGTGGCCGCCAGCCGGTCCATGACCGTTGCCGCCGTGCGCCGTGGCGTGCTCGCCCCCGTAGGCGCCTGCACGCTTGTCCTCGCGGTGAGGATCGGGGGTCGGGCACGTCTCGCTCACGGCAACTCACGCCTTCCGGTTCAGGGGGTCGTACAGCAGACCGGTTGGACACCGGCCGCCCATCCAACCATCATGTGCGTATGACTGCACGCATGCACCTATCAGGTGCGCATGGCCCGCAGGAGCGCACCGCAGGCGAGCGGTATGCCGTGGCCGCAGAGGTCCTGGGGCTGCTGGCCGACCGCACCCGCCTGGCCCTCGTGCATCACCTGACCGAGGGCGAGGCGGATGTGACGACACTCACCGAGGCGTGCGGCGTGGCCCGGCCGTCGGTCAGCCAGCACCTGGCCCGGCTGCGCCTGGCCGGGCTGGTCACCACCCGCAAGGAAGGACGCCGGGTCATCTACGCCCTGCCGCACGGACACATCAAGCGCCTGGTCGACGAGGTGCTCAGGTCCGCCGACCATCAGCTCGGCAACCTCCCGCCCCACGACTGACAGGGTGAGGGGCGCTGCGCCGCCGACAGGGAGATGTCCGTCTGCTCCCCTTCGCCTGCGTTGACCACCTGCTGTCGGCGTACACGGCCCGCGCCCTGCTGGATGAGCACACCGCCGTGCGCGGGCCCGGCACCGGCTGGGACCTGCACGAATACCGCCCCTCCTCCTTGACCCACCTCGGCGAGGCGAGGGCGAGTCTGCTGATGCTGATGGCGAAGTCCCGGCACAAGAAGCCGGAGAACCTCCGCCGCTACTTCAAGCCGTCGGCAAAGGCAATCGCTGAGGTGACCACCCTGCTCGCCCCCGGCGACAGCCGCCGGTGACCGGTCTTGAGCAATCCTGGAAGAGCCTCTATCGGCCGCGGACTTCTGCTGTGCCGGAGTGTCGCGGGTGGGTCTCGTACATCCGCACGGCGACTGTCAGGCCGGAGGCGGCGGTGAGGGCGGCGACGGCCCAGATGGCGGTGGTCAGGCCGTAGGCGTCGGCGAGGGTACCGGCGAGGAGGGCGCCGACGGCGAAGCCGCCGTCGCGCCACAGCCGGTAGACGCCCACGGACCGAGCACGCCAGGCGGGGTGGGCGACGTCGCCGATGACGGCGAGCAGGGTGGGATAGACCAGGGCGGTGCCGAGACCGAGCAGGACCTGGGCGGCTGCCCAGACGCCGAAGGTGGTGCCGGTGGCGACCAGGGCGATGGCGACGGCCTGGATCAGCATGCCCGCGGTGATGAGGTGTTTGCGCCCGATCCGGTCGGACCACCAGCCGGTGAGGAGCTGACCCGCGCCCCATACGGCGGGGTAGATGGCAGCGAGGGCGCCGATCTGTCCGATGGACAGGCCGTGGGTGGCGAAGAGCAGGGGGAAGATGCCCCAGGCGAGGGCGTCGTTGAGGTTGTTGACCAGGCCGGCCTGGCTGGCGGCGGACAGGGCTTTGTCGGTGAAGCTGGTGCGCCGGGCGATCTGGGCGGTGGTCAACCCGGTTACGGCGGCGTCCTGTACGGGGTGGCGTGCGGCCTCTGCGCGGGCGTGGTCGCGGGTCTCGCGGACGACGAGGGTGGACAGGCCCAGGCCGAGGGCGGCGTAGGCGGCGCCGAGCAGGAAGGGTTCGGGGCGCAGGCCGTAGTGGGAGGCGATGGCGCCGGTGGCCATGGCGGTGGCGGCGAGGGCGCCGTATCCGGCGGCTTCGTTCAGGCCCATGGCCAGGCCGCGGCGTTCGGGCCCGGCGAGGTCGATTTTCATGATGACGGTGGTGGACCAGGCCAGGCCCTGGGAGGCGCCGAGCAGGATGTTCGCGGCGATAGTCCAGCCCCAGGTGGGGCCCCACGCGAGCATGGCGGGGACCGGCAGGGCCAGCAGCCACCCGGAGATCAGGACGGGCTTGCGGCCATAGCGGTCGGACAGGGTGCCGGCGAAGAAGTTGGTGACGGCCTTGGTGGCGCCGAAGGCCAGGATGTAGGTGAGTGCGGCGGTGTAGCCGTCGAGGCCGAAGACCTGCTCGGCCAGCGGTGACAGGACGGTGCGTTCCTGGCCGAGCATGCCGCCGACCAGGGCGTTGACGGCGACGAGCAGGGTGAACTGGGCGAGGTTGGCGCGCAGTCCGAGCCGGATGCCGCCGTGATGGGGGGCGGTGGTGGTCACTCGCCCTCCTGTAGCGAACGACCGGTGGCCGCAGCCCAGTCGGAGGGGCCGCCGTCGAGGACGGCGAGTCCGTGTTGTCCGGCGCGTTGCAGCAGGCTGGCGGCGGTCATGGCGCGCTCGCCGTGCCCGCAGGCGACCACGGCACTGTCCGGGGCTTCGTCGGCGCGCGCGGCGAGGTCGCCGAGTTCGATGCCGACCGCGCCGGGGATGTGTCCGGCGGCATGTTCGGCGTGCTGCCGGATGTCGAGGACCGGCCGGTCGGCGATGCGGTCGGCGGTGAGGAGTTCGATGGTCTGCTCCTGGCCGCCGCCGGCGGTCCAGGCCGCCATCTCCAGGTGGCCCGCCAGGTGTTCGTAGCCGATCTTCAACGCCTGCCAGGTGATCTCGGTGAGGTCCTGACCCGGAGCGGTGACGACGACGAGCGGGGCGTCGTCGGGCAGCAGCCAGCCCAGCCAGGTGGCGAACTGGTCCCGCAGCGGGATGGAGACCGCTCCGGGAATGTGCCCGGCAGCGAAGTCGGCCACTGGGCGGGCGTCGACGAGCTGCCCGCCCTGGCCGAGCAAGGACCGCACCTCGGCAGGAGTGAGGACAGGGAGGGCGGGGGTATCGCTGAGGATGGCGGGGCCGTGCCGGTTGCGCTCGCCCAAGCGGTCGAAGTACGCCGGGTAGGAGCCGAGGCTGGCCAGCAGCTCGCGTACGAAGGTGTCTTCATCCGGTGCGGCCAGCAGTGCATTGGCCTGCTTCTGGGCGCCGATGGTGGTGGTGCGCTCGGCGCCGGGTGGGGCGGAGCAGAAGGAGCCCGCGCCGTGGGTGGGCCAGACCGCCGTCGCATCGGGCAGCTCAGCCAACCGGCGCAGCGAATGGTACTGGGCACGGGCAAGCTCCTCGGCGCGGTCGGCGCCCAGGAGGTCGGTGCGGGCGGCCGAGCCGACGATCAGTGAGCCGCCGGTGAAGACGCCCAGTTCACGGGCGCCGTCCAGGAGCAGGAAGGACAGGTGCTCGTCGGTGTGGCCGGGGGTGGCCAGCGCCCGCAGCGTCAGGCCGCCGAGATCGATCTCATCGCCGTCACCCAATCCGGTGTGCGGGAAAGCGCGGTCACCGGCAGTCGAGGCCAGCACAGTGGCGCGGTCGTCGGCCGCCAGCTGAACCGCGCCGGACAGGAAGTCGGCGTGCAGGTGGGTGTCGGCGGCGAACGCGATCGTCAGTGCGCGTCGGCCGGCCGCCGCGCGCAGCGTGCGCAGGTCGCGGCCAGTGTCGACGGCCAGGGCGCGGCCGTCGCCGAGATCGACGAGATAGGCGCTGTTGCCCAGCCCCTCGTCGACCAGGGGTATCAGGTGATCATCGGCGAAGCCCATGGTCTTCTTCCTAACGGAGGAGCGGTCGCAGCGCGCGGCAGTAGTGCCGAAACGAGGCGGGGTGGCGTCACCCTCTCACTTCTCCTACAATATTCCATAGATTTATGGAGGATAAAATGGGAGACCCCGCGAACAAGGCGGCGCTGTACGACGCCTTCGCTGCCACCGGCAAGGCGCTGGGCAGCGGCAAGCGCCTGGAACTGCTCGACCTGCTCGCCCAGGGCGAGCGCCCCGTCGACGCGCTCGCCAAGGCGGCCGGGCTGAACCTGACCACCGCCTCGGCGCATCTGCAGGCCCTCAAGCAGGCCGGGCTGGTCGCGACCCGCCGCGAGGGGGTGCGCATCCACTACCGGCTGGCAGGAGACGACGTCGCCGCCCTGTACGCCCTGCTGCGCCAGGTCGCCCAGCGCCACCAGGCCGGGGTTGAGGCCGCGCGCACGGCCTATCTGGGGAGCGATGACGCGCCCGAGGTGGAGGTGGGGCGGGAGGAACTGCTGGCCCGCGTGGAGTCGGGTGCGGTCGTCGTCCTGGACGTACGCCCGGCCGAGGAGTACGCCGCAGGTCACGTCCCCGGCGCGCTGTCCATCCCCGTCGATCAGCTCGCCGACCGAATCGCGGAACTGCCGGACGACGTGGAAGTGGTCGCGTACTGCCGCGGCGCCTACTGCGTGCTCGCCTACGAGGCCGTCCGCCTGCTGCACGCGCGCGGCCGACGCGCGGTCCGGCTGACCGACGGAATGCTGGAATGGCGGCTCGCCGAGCTGCCCGTCACCACCGGAGCCACCGCGTGACCGCCGCCCATCGCGCCCTCGACGGCGGGCCGGTCTATCTGGACTACAACGCCACCACCCCCGTCGACCCCCGCGTCGCCGAGGCGGCGCAGCCGTACTTGGCACGGTGGTTCGGCAACCCGTCGAGTGGCCACGCCTACGCGGCCGAGCCGCAGCGTGCCCTGGCCCGCGCCCGCGCACAGGTCGCCGCGCTTCTCGGCGCCGAGGCCGGGGAGATGGTGTTCGCCGGCTCGGGCTCGGAGGCCGACAACCTCGCCATCCGTGGCGCGGTTCTCGCCGCCAAGGCCGACCGGCCGCATGTCATCACCCAGGTCACCGAGCACCCCGCCGTACTGGAGACCTGCCGCGCGCTGGAGCGCCTGCACGGCGCCGACGTGACCTACCTGCCCGTGGACCGGCACGGCCTCGTCGCTCCGGCGGACCTTCAGGCCGCGCTCACCCCATGCACCGTCCTCGTGACGGTCATGGCCGCGAACAACGAGACCGGCGCGCTCCAGCCCATCGCCGAACTGGCCCGCATCACCCGCGAGCACGGCGCACTCTTCCACTGCGATGCCGCCCAGGCCGCCGGAAAGATCCCGCTGGACGTCGGGGTGTTGGGTGTGGACCTGCTGGCGGTCGTCGGGCACAAGATGTACGCGCCCAAGGGCACCGCAGCGTTGTATGTCCGTGAAGGGGTAGTGCTCGAACCGCTGGTATACGGCGGCGGCCAGGAGTACGGCCTGCGCGCCGGCACCGAGAACGTCGCTCTCGCCGTCGCCCTGGGCACCGCAGCCGGCCTCGCCGCCGAAGAACTGGCCGATGGCGCCGACCACCGCCTCGCCGCACTGCGCGACGACCTCCACACCCGCCTGAACCAAGCACTGCCCGGCCGCGTCCACCTCAACGGCCCCACCAACAACCGCCTGCCCAACACACTGAACATCAGCATCGACGGCATTCGGGGCCATGAACTCCTCGCCGCTGTACCCGAGATCGCCGCCTCCACCGGCTCGGCCTGCCACAGCGGCGACCACCGGCCCTCACCAGTCCTCAGTTCCATGGGCCTGCACGGCGACCGCGGCCTGTCGGCTCTGCGGCTGTCCCTGGGACGCTGGACCGCTACCGCCGACATCGACCAGGCCGCCGGACTGCTGATCACCGCCTGCACCGCCGACCAGCCGTAGGAGGATCCAGATGACCGCACCACACGACACGCCGCCGTCCGCCGCGGTGGCGGACCTGGGCGCCGCCCATGCCTCCGCCACCCTGCTGGAACGCCTCGCCGACACGCTCGGCGCGCGGGCCTCGGTAACCGCCGTCTTCGGCGAGCCGGTCACCCGCGACGGCGTCACTGTCATCCCCGTCGCTCGCGGCGGCTTCGGCTTCGGCGGTGGCACCGGCCGGGAAGTGGGGACCGCCAAGTCCGCCGAAGGCGGGGGCGGCGGTGGCGGCGCCGGAGCGCAACCGCTGGGCTTCATCGAAATCACCGGCGGCAAGGCCACCTACAAGCCGATCCGCGACCCCTGGACCGACGTGGTCCTCCCGCTGGCAGCCCTGCTGGCCGGATCAGCCCTCCCGGCGATCGGCCGCGCACTGAGGAGGCGTGGACATCACTGACACCCGGCAGCGGATCCACGCTGCCCTCATGCACGATCACGACCAGGAACTTGCCGAAAGCCAGCGCGCCCACTGGCAGTCCACGTACACCGCGCATCCGAGCATGTACGGCTGTGAGCCCTCGGCCCCGGCCTTGCATGCCGCCGAGACCTTCCGCGCCGCCGGAGCCGTACGCGTGCTGGAACTGGGAGCCGGACACGGGCGCGACGCCCTGTACTTCGCCCGCACCGGCTTCACCGTCCAGGCCACCGACTTCAGCCCCACCGGCCTGGACCAGCTCCGCGATGCCGCCCGCGACCAGGGCCTGGCCGGGCGGGTGTCCACCGTCGTGCACGACGTGCGTGAACTGCTGCCGATGGCGGACGCTTCGGTGGACGCGGTCTTCGCACACATGCTGCTGTGCATGGCGCTGTCCACGAAGGAGATCGTGGCACTGGCCGGCGAGGTGCGCCGGGTGCTGCGGCCGGGCGGGGTCTTCGTCTACACCGTGCGGCACACCGGCGACGCCCACTACCAGGCGGGCACCGCCCACGGCGACGACATCTTCGAACACGGCGGCTTCGCCGTGCACTTCTTCCCCCGCAGCCTGGTCGACGCCCTCGCCGACGGCTGGGATCTCAACGAGGTCCACGTCTTCGAGGAAGGCGACCTGCCCCGCCGCCTGTGGCGCGTCACCCAGGCGGTGCCCCAGTGACCGCCCGCCCCACGGCAAGTCCGGCCGCCGATATCACCGTGGACGGCAGCGGGCTGCTGTGTGTCCAGCTCCTGCTGCTGATGCGCGGGCAGATCCAGGACGCCGCGGCAGGCACCGTCGTCCACGTGATCGCCACCGACCCGGCCGCCCCGCTGGACCTGCCCGCCTGGTGCCACATGACCGGCCACACCTACCTCGGCCCCGTCCCCGACCCCATCCGGGACGTGTACGCCCTCCAACTGACCTCGGACGCCCGCCCCACCCGCCGGGACGCGCCCTGGCACACGCCGTCGCACGGCCGCCCCGGCGGTGCCACGTCCGGCCACGGCACGAGCGGTCCCCTCTGACCGGGGTTCGCTGCGGGCACGCGGCGGGCCGGAGTTCAGCGGAAGGCGAGGGTGCGAAAGGAGTCGCGCAGGGTGGTGAGGGGTCCGCGGTCGCGCGTGTAGTAAAGCTTGTTGGTGAGCAGCACCGCCCATCGTCCTTGTTTCGGACAGAGCCACATCCCGGTGCCGGTGAAGCCGTAGTGCACCCAGATGTCGTCGACCGCCTCCGAGCCGGGGGCAAGGTGCCAGAACAGTCCCCGAGCCGGTTGGAGATCGCCGGTCTGGACGGTCAACGATCTCTCGATCCAGGCCCGGCCGAACCCAGGCTGGGCAGGCGCGGTCGCGGGTTCCAGCAGGTATCGGGCGAACGCCGACAGGTCTTCCAGGACCGAGAAGACCCCCGCAATTCCGCACACCCCGCCCAACAGGCGGGCGGAGAAGTCGTGGGCGATGCCCTTGAGGTGGGCGCCGACGTCTGGGTCGTATTCGGTGGGCGCGCATCGGGCCGCGATGCTCTGCGACAGCGGGCCGAACTGTGTCTGGCCCATGCCGAGCGGCTCCCAGACCCGCGCGCTTGCGGGCTGGCCGAGGCTTTGACCCGTGAGGTGTTCGGCCAGGTAGCCCAAGATGAGGGCGGCCCGGTCGGTGTACTGCACCGCCTGCCCAGGCGGGCAGTGCAGGACCTCGTGCAGGACGCCGGCGCGCACATGATCCGGATCGGTGCCGTACAGGCTCTTGAGGTTGGCACGTAGCGGCAGGCCGGCGGTGTGGGTCAGCAGCTGGTGAGCGGTGACAGCGGCCAGCGGCTGCCCGGCCAGCTGCGGCCAGTAGCTGCCCAACGGGGCCTGCAGCGGGACGTGGCCGTCCTCCCACAGGGCGCCGATCACGGACCAGACGGCGAGGATCTTGGTGAGGCTGGCGACGTCGAAAACGGTGTCGGCGCGCATCGGCTCGTCGGGATGGGCCGGGTCCAGGGCCCCGGCGGTGCCGGTGTCCTGGACGCCGCTCGCGTCGCCGACGGCCCACACCGCGCCGGGGTAGACGCGGTCGCGGACTCCATCGTGGAGGAGCTGCCCGATACGGTCGGTGGTGAGCGTCATGGTCTCCCCGGTCAGTGGTGGCCGTCCCGCCGAACAGCGTAGTGAGATGGCCAGGGCAGGGTCAGGCAGCGCGCCCGGGATTCGGTCAGGTCAGTGTCCGGCCGAGGTCGGCCAAGGCTGCGGCGGTCGCGCTGAGGGGGAAGCGGGCCGCGTTGGCGAGCCCGGCGGCCCGCAGATCCTCCAGGACAGTGGAATCGGTCCGCAGGCGCCGCACGGTGGTGGCCAGCGCGGTGGAGTCGGTGAAGTCGGTGGGCAGCCCGCCGGCGGCGAGCGTTTGGTTCAGTCCGGGAACAGGCTGGAACAGGACCGGCAGGCCGCATGCCTGGGCTTCGAGGGCGACCAGGCCCATGGCCTCCAGGATGGTGGACGGCATGACCAGGGCGTCATGGTCGGCGAAGGCCCGCCACAGCTCCCGCCGGTCCAGCCAGCCCAGGTACCGGGCCGGAACAGCAGCGGCGCGCAGCAGGGGGGCCAGGGCGCTGAACTCGTGTGCCGGGGCGGCGATGCTCAGTTCGGCGCCTGCCGTGCCGGTGAGGGTGCGCAGCAGGTTCTGGATGCCCTTCTCGGAGGTCAGCCGTCCGGCGTACAGCAGCCGCAGGACCGTGTCGGGGTCGCGGGGCGGTCGGGGCGGCGGGGTGGTGATCAGGTGGTCGGGGATGCCCCAGGGGATCTCGGCGAGCTTCGTGGTGTCGAGGGCGGGGGCGAGCTGGCGCAGGTGGTCGGCCATCGCGGCGGTGGGTACCACGATGGTGTCGGCGGCGGTGGTGGTGTCGCGCAGTACCCGTAGTTGGGTGCGGTGGGCGGCGGCGAACAGCAGGTCCGTGCCGTGCACCAGCGCGATCCGCGGGTGGTGGGGAAGGGCGCGGATCAGGGCGGGGGTCGCGCCGAACGTCAGGTGCTGCAGATGCACCACCTGGACCTGGTCCGGGTCCAGGGCGATGGCCAGAGCGCGGCGCAGGCGGTGGACGTAGGCGGTGAAGTCCGCGCCGTCCAAGGCCTTGCCGCCCACGGACAGCAGTTCCAGGCCGGCCGGTCCCTGGGGGCGCGGGCCGGCGGGCTGGAGCATGAATGCCCGCGCGGGGATGAGGGGGCGGGGCCCGGTGTAAAGGTCGAGGAACAGCTCGACACTGCCGCCGGGACTGCCGGCGGGCAGGTCCAGGGCGGTGGCCACCCCCGGCCCCGGCCGAGGCGGACTGCCGGGGGTCATCGGGGACCGCCGGGCAGTTCCTCGTACAACCGGGAGGTGTCGATGCCCTCGCTGTGCCTGTATTTCAGCCCGTGCCGCTGGTAGCTGGCCGGGGCGCCGTAGGTGTGCAGGAAGACCAGCTTCCCGAACGTCATGCCTGGATAGATCCGCACCGCCTTCGCGGCGCGGATCTCCAGCGTCCAGCGGATGGCGTGCCCGGCATGCCCCAACGGCGCGGACACGTGCACCCAGATGCCGAGCGTCCCGGTGGTGCGGTCGCCGTTGAGGAGTTGGGCGTACCGTTCGGAGCCGGTGTGCTCCAAGGTGTGGCCGAGGTACAGGATCCCGGGCTCGAGAACGAAACCGCTGTGGGGAAGGGTGATTTCGGTGAACGCGGTCGGCGCCGCGGCGTCCAGATCGGTTTCGCAGATCCGGATCCGGTGGCCCAGGCGCCAGTCGTAGGCGTTCGGCGACAGGCGGGCCGGGTCGTACGGGTCGATGGTCAGGTCGCCCGCGGTGCGGGCGGCGGCGATGGCGGGGCCGGTGAGGATCACGACGCGACCACCCCCAACGTGTGGTCGTCGCGCCAGGCCCGGGAGGGCTGCGGGCCCACGGCGTCCTGGTACTTGCCGGCGTAGAGGTCGACGGGGCCGGCGGCGACGAAGAACATGATCTGCCCGATCTTCATGCCCGCATACACGCGCAGGCGGCGCACGGGGGTGAGCATCAGCGTCCACTGGCCGAAGAAGCCCAGGTCCCCGATGGGGGCGGTGATTTCGACGAAGAGTCCGAGGCGGCCGACGGAGGAGCGGCCGAACAGCAGCGGCACGAAGGTGTCGGAGCCGACCTCCTCCAGGGTGTGGCCGAGGTAGAGCTGGCCGGGCTGCAGCACGAACCCGCCGTCGGTGATGTCGTGGGCGCGGGTCGGGTTGGGGCTGCGGGTGTCCAGGACCGGTTCGGTGTAGGTCAGCAGAGTCGGGCCCAGGCGGATGTTGTAGCTGTTGGGGTTGACCTGGGCGGGCTCGAACGGGGCGATGCGCAGGCGCCCGTCGTGGGTGGCGGCGGTGATCTCCGGGCCGGTGAGGATCATCGCGGGGCTCCCTGGTCGAGTTCGAGCGGTTCGGTGGTCAGGACGTGGCGGACCGCGTGGCCGAGGCGGACGGCGGCGCTGCGGCCGTGTCCGTCGAGGTAGCTGTCGGCGAGGTAGCGGGTCGTCAGGACTGTGTGGACCCGGCCTGGGAGAGGGTCGGGGGCGGTGGCCAGTGGGCCTGCGTGGGCGGTGAGGTGGGCCAGCAGGCCAGGCACATCCCCGGTCATAGCGCGCGGGACGAGGGCGTGGACGAGTTCGTTGGCGAACGGCTCGAGGGCCAGCAGGTCCCCCAGCGTCAGCACCTCGCCAACGGAGGTAGTCCGCAGTGCGGTCTCGTTGAGGATCACCGCGTCGGCCCCGAGCCCGGCGTGTAATCGGGCGGCGGTCGCCGCGGCCAGGGCTTGGCGGTCCACGCGGGTGCCGCGCCAGCGCCGGGTGAGGGGTCCCAGTGGTGCGGCCAGGCGCCGCCGCAGCCGGTCGATCTCCCTCACGGGCCCGCTCATGCCCGGTGGGATGCTGGTGCTGGGGGCGAACAGGTGGGTGTGGGCGGCCCAGCCCGCTCCGACCGGCTCGGCGGTCGCGTACCCGAGGCCCAGTTCGCGGCCTTTGACGACCAGGGTGTCCCCGATGGCCTGGGGGGCGTAGTGCTCGCTGTGGCAGTGCCCGGCGAAGACGACGTCCAGGAACGGGCAGTGGCGGGCGAGCTCGAGGTCTTCGGCGAAGCCGGAGTGGGACAACAGCACCCAGGCATCGACCTCGTGCCGGTGGGCCAGGAACAGCCCGGCCAGGGCACGGACCGGGTCGATGACGCGGTCGGCTATGCGCTGGTGGGCGGGGATCGCATCGAAAGCCTGCACCCCCAGCACCGCGGTGACCGCCATGGTGCGGCCGCCGATCCGGGCGCGGTGCAGGGGGCGGAACAGCAGATCGCCGGTGCGGTCGTGAACGACGTTCGCACACACCGTGAGCGCTTGCAGTTCGGGTTCGCGGTGGTGGGGCCAGCCGTGGTTGCCCGGCGCGATCACGTCGTACAACGACAAGAGGATCTGGCGCTCGGTGGCACCGGCGCCGAGGCGGTAGTAGCCAGTGCCTTCGAAGAAGTCCCCGCAGTCCACCACCAGGCAATCGGCACGGGCAGCGTGCAGGTGGGCGAGGAGCGGGCGGGCGTTGTCGAGGGCGGAGTGCACGTCGGTGGTGGCCACGATCCGCGCCAGCGGCCGGGTGCCGGTCATCGGGGCACCTCGGTGATGTCGGCGCCCAGCGCCCGCAGTTTGGCCGGCAGGTCCGCGTGGCCGCGTCGCAGTTGCTCCAGCCCGGTCACCGTGGTGGTGCCGTCGGCGGTGAGAGCGGCGAGCAGTAGGGCGGACCCGGTGCGGATATCGGTGGCCCGCACCGTCGCGCCCGTCAGGCGCTGGGGTCCGGCCAGCCGGCACTGGGTAGGCGAGAGCGCGTCGATACGGGCCCCGAGCAGGCCGAGCTGGGGCAGCAGGTTGTGGTGGCGGCCGGGGTTGATGGCGTCGGCGAACAGGTGCGTGCCGGGCATGCCCAGGGCCAGGGTGAGCAGTGCGGGCTCGAAGTCGGCGTCGACCCCGTCGGGGGCCAGGGAGGCGGCGATGCGCAGCGGGCGCCCGGTCAGCTGGGGCGCGTCCGCGCGGACGGTAACCGCGTCGGGTTCGGCGGTGGCCGGTATCCCCAGCCAGGTCAGGGCCTCCACTACGGCGGTGACGTCGCGGCCGTCGATCCCTTCGATGCGGCCGCTGCCGCCGGTGGCGGCCACCGCGCACGCCAGGGTTCCCGCCTCGATCTTGTCGCCGGGCACCGTGAGAGTGACCGCCTCGGCCTGCGAGTGGGCTGCCGGTTCCAGGACGACCCGGTCCTCGCCGATCTCCACCGCCCACCCGGCGCCACTGAGCGCATCGAGGACGGCCAGCACCTCCGGGCACAGGCTCGGGTTGCCCAGTCGCAGCCGCACCCCGCCCGCCACCGCGCGCAACAGCGCGGCCGCCGTGGCGCCGCGTGAGCGGAATGGCAGTGTCAGGGACACCGCGGCGCGCGGGTTGCTGGTCGCGGTGACGGTGTAGTGGGTGTCGGTCAGGGCGACGGTGTCGCCGAAGACCCGGTACACGGCGAAGTGCACGTCCATGCCGCGGTCCCCGACCGGGCAGCCGCCCGGCCACGGCAGCACCGCCTGCCCGCACGCCGCCAACAGAGCGGGCACCAGGTAGTACGAGGCCCGCAGCCGCCCTGCCCCGGGCAGGTCCGGGACGGGGATGGTGGCGGTGGCGGTGGCGGTGGCGGGCAGGACGATGACGGTGGCCGGGTCGGTGACCGGCCGGGCGATGCGCACCCCGCACGACTGCAGGAGCGTGAGCAGGCCCTGGACATCGGTGCTGGCGGGGACATTGCTCAGGTGCACGGTCCGGCGCATCGTGGCGGCGGTTGCCAGCAGCGGCAGGGCGGCGTTCTTCGAACCGTCCACCCGCACCGTGCCGGCCAGCGGCGGGCCAGGGCGGACAGTGACGGCATCGAGGCCCGTTAACGGGGCGGGGACGCAGGTCATCACAGAGCTCCTCGAGGGGTGGTCAGACATCCCATGCCGTTTCATGTCAAGAGGGATAAGGCTGGGCGTGGTGTGACCAGGCGGTTGCTTCGTCGTAGTGGGTGCGGGTTTTGAGGCATCCGTGGAGGATGCCGACGAGGCGGTTGC
>NZ_JAAGLX010000063.1:0-36856 GCF_010548325.1 Streptomyces sp. SID13666
ACGCCGACCTGGCCGAGAACCGTGTCGAGAGTTCCAGCAACCCCGGGACGGGATAGCCTGTTCAACGGGACTCCTTCCGTGGGTTCATGGGAATCAGGGGCGCAGATGGCGCGAACTCCCGGACCTTTCAGTGCATGCGGGCATCTGTGTCGAATAGGGACAGTTCGTGCTGGTGGAGGAGGTGTTGGACGATGAAGGATCGTCCGGCGACTTTCCAGAGCCCACGGCCGCGGTTGAGGTGTGAGATGGCGTCCATCTCGACGGAGGTCAGGCCGAGCAGCGAGGCGGCGGCCTGCAGTTGGTCGGTTTCCTGGCGGTAGATGATCCGGGTGGAGCAGTCGGCGAGGAGGCCCTCGGCCAGTGCTCGTCCGCGGGACCCGGCGTCGCCTGCGGTGAGCAGGTCGGACAGCCGGTGGATGACCATGAGGTTGGCGATGCCCAGGCCGCGGCTGAGTTTCCACTGGGCCTGCATGCGTTGCAGGAGGCCGGCGTGGCGCATCAGGCGCCAGGCTTCGTCGTAGACGATCCAGCGTCGGCCGCCGTTGGGGTCGGTGAGGGCGGATTCCATCCAGGCGGAGGCGCAGGTCATGGCCAGGACGAGGGCGGTGTCGTCGCCGGATCCGCCCAGGTGTGACAGGTCGATGGTGAGCATCGGCGCTCGGGGGTCGAAGGTGACGGTGGAGGGGGCGTCGAACATCCCGGCCAGGTCGCCGTGGATCAGGCGGCGCATGGCGTGGGCCAGGTCACGGGCTGCGTCGCCGAGTTGTCCCGACATCATCCCGGCGGCCTCGTCGAGCACGGCGGGGTCGTTGAGGGTGACGGCGACGTCCCCGAGGAGGGGGGTGCGGCCGGTGTCGGCAGCGTGGGTGACGACGGCGTCGAGGGCGATGTCCAGGGCGGTGTGCTCCATGGGCATCAGGTCCCGGCCCAGGACGGTGCGGGCGAGGGAGCCCAACAGGAGCAGGCGTCGCTTGCGGATCTCCCCGGCCCAGTCGGCCTCGGCGATGCTCTGGGGGCGCGGGGCCGCGTCCAGGGGGTTGAGCCGGCCGGGAAGTCCCGGGCCCAGGGCCACCGACATACCGCCCAGGGCTTTTGCTACCGGGCTCCATTCGCCCTTGGGGTCGCACGGCACGTAGACGCGGTAGCCGAAGGCGACCGAGCGCAGCGCGAAGGACTTCGCGAGCGCTGACTTGCCCTGGCCGATCACACCGGCGAGCAGGATGTTGGGATTGGTGAACCCTTCGATCTTGCCGTACAGGGCGAACGGGTCGAACACGAAGCTGGCTTCGGCGTGGACATCGCGTCCGATGTAGATGCCTTCGGCGCCGAGTCCGCCTTCGGCGAGGAAGGGGTAGGCGCCGGCCGCCACGGCGGTGGTCATGCGGTGGGCGGGCAGCTTCAGTCTGTTCCTGCGGGCCGAGGCTGGCCCGGGGCGACCGCCCGGAGGGTAGAGGCCGGTGGGCAACTGGTGCCCGGCGGGTGTGCCGCTGGCCGGTTGGGCGGCGGCTTCGGCGCGGGCCTTGGCGGTGGCCTCGGCCAGCTGGCGGCGGGCTGCTTTGCGGGCGGCCCGGTCACCTCCGTGCGGGGTGAACAGGGCGGACGCGGAGGCGCGGCGGGCGGGCCGGTGACTCATCGGGAGCCCTCTCTTCGGCGGCTCATCGGACGCAGGCCGTGGTGTGGGGGCGGAGATCGGTGGGGGTGGTCTTGCGGCGGATGCTGTGCCCGGCGGCGAGGTGACGTTGGCAGATGGTCAGGACGGGCGGCCCCTCGGGCAACCGGTCCGGACGGCACTCGCTGGCCCCGGCGCCCTGGGCGGTCGAGAGGTTGGGCAGTAGGTGGAAGGCCGAATGGATCTCAGCGGTGGCCTGCCAGAGGCGGGTGTGGGCGGTGGTGAGGTGGCGGCCCGCGGCGGGGTGCCGTGGCCGGGTGGTCCCGGCGAGCTGGTCGAGGAGGTGGTGCAGGGCGGTGAGGTGGGCGTGGAGCACGTCCAGGTGCACGCGGTCCACCGACGTTGCAGGGGTGGCGGCGGTGTGTGCCAGGGCGCGGGTGTGATGGCGGACTCCGGCACTCGCGGCCCGGAGGTAGGGATGCGCGTCGTCCGGAGATGTGCGAAAGGTCAAAGGTGGTGTTCCTTCCTGCCGTAAGGCAGGGATGGCCGTGGGGATCGTGCTGCGGTAATCGCAGGGCGGCGGGTGGGACGGCTGGTCGGCGCGAACGGCGCGGTGCCTGCGGCGGCGGGCTGGGTGGGGGCCCGCTGGGCCGGGAGGCTGGCCTGCTCGTGGCGCAGGTCGTTGTACGAGCCGGGGGCGCCGGTTCCGGGGTGGCTCTCCTCAGTCAGCAGCGCTGGGGCATTGAGCGAGGGGCTGGCGGCGTCTTCCAACCATTGCTGGAATGACGGCAGTTCGCGGAGAGTGCGCTGCGCGTCGTGAAGGTCGGTGGCGTGGACGACGAACAGCCAGGGGCGTTCGCCGTCCTCATGGCCGGGGCCGGTGAAGGCCAGGGTGAAGGCCCGGCAGGTGGGGATGGCAGCCAGCAGTTCAAGGCGCTTGATCACCACGCCGAGGGTGTCGCTGGCCTCCATGGCGGTTGTCTCGCGGACCTCTTCGTACGCGGTGCGCTGCTCCTCGATCACGTCCCCGTCCGCGGTGCGATGGAGGTCCAGCTGCTCTTGGTGACGGTGGCGCAGGGCCTGCAAGGGGGCGAGCACGGCGAGGATCTCGTCCATCAGGTGTGGTGCGGGGTCGGCAGTGGGACGCGCCCCGGTCATAGGGCGGTCCGGGCGAGGGGCAGTGCGGCGAGGGTGAAGGCTTCGGGCTGCTGGTAGTTGAGCCGTCGCAGGTCCACTCCCGAGGTGACGGCGTGGGTTTCGATCTGCGCGCAGGCGGCGTCCAGGAGAGCGTTGGTCTCGGCGGTGACGGTGACCAGGCCGGTCAGGGCCACGTCCGCGTGCCCGGCGATCAGCTGGCGCTCTCGTGTTTTGACGTCGGCGTACTCGACGGAGTCTTCTTCGCTGTCGACCTGGCCCTTGCGGGATCTCTCGTTCGCGTCGGCGATGATCGCGGCCTTCTTGCGCTGGACGTCGCGCAGCGCGGACTCAAGTCCTTGCGGCGCGTAGATCAGGGACAGGGTGCGCCGTACTCCGGCCGTGAACATGATGCCGTGCAGGAAGCCTGCCCCCATCTCGGTGCGGGGCCAGTTCTCCACCCAGTAGGTGGCGTGGCGGGCGGAGTCGGTGACGAGCCGGTCGTACTCCTCGACCTGGACGACGGGCCCGGCTGCTGCCGGATCGGCCTCGGCGCGGCCGGCCGGGGACCACTGCTGGAGCGCGGCGAGCGCTTTGGGGTCGTAGGCGGTGCGGATGACGGCGGCGATCTCCCGGGGGCTCAGCCAGCCCGTCACCATCAGCCCGGCGTTGCGTGCCGCCTGGGCGATGGAGGCGGTGGTCTGCCCCATGACGGTGAACGATCCCGGCAGTCCTCCGCCGGCCTGCGAGATCAGGCGCTTAGCGGCTTTGAGGTCGAGGGAGATGGCGAGGTAGGTCTCGTGCGGGGCCGCGGCCGGCCCGGCCGAGGCGACCAGTTCGGAGTAGATCCGCCCGGCGACCGGGGTCTGCGGCCGGCCGTTGTGGGCCCAGTGCCGGGTCAGGGTGTCGCCGCTGTCGGGGACGGTGCGCTCCAGGACCTGCACGGTGGCGATGTGCCCGGTGCGGGCGATGCCGGCGAGCGCGCGTCCCCAGCTGGTGACGTTGTGGTTCTGGGAGGTGGGGTCGAGCAGGGCGAAGGCGCGGGAGGTGACGCGGGCGATGGCGGTCAGCGTCTGCTGGTGCGGGTCGTACACGGCCGCTGCGCCGTTGGCGGAGTCGCCGGGTGTGACGACTTTGAGGGAGGCGGCGGTGCCGGGCAGGTGCAGGATGCCGTCCTGGCGGGGGCGGGTGACGGGCCGGGCGAGCCACAGGGTCTGGCCGGTGCGTCGGCGGTGCGCGTAGCGGGCGACGATCGGCGCCCAGTCGATCAGTGACCGCCCATGCCGGCGGATCATCACGAGCGCACCCGCCGCAGCCCACAGCGGGGTCAGGGCGACGGCGCCGAGCAGGCCGGTGGAGACCACCGTCATCAGGAGCAAAGCCAATGCACTGGACACGAGCACGAGTTGCGGCAGGGACAGGCCGAGGAGGATGCCGCGGCGGGAGCGGTGCGGGAACTTCACCGTGACCGGGGCGACGGAAAGATCATTCACAGGGGCGGATCCTGGGGTCGCGGGTGGGGCCCGGGGGCGGGAGGTGCGGAGCACCCCCCCGCCCCCGGGCAGCGGGCAGGGGATCACAGGCCAGCCGGGGGCATCGGCAGTCCGGGCGCCGGGCTGGTCATGGGGGCCGGCGGTGCACCCTGGGGCGGGGTCGTGATCGGCGGGACGGACTGCCACCCATTTCCCTGACTGGGCGGTGCGGCGTTCGGTCCGGGGCCGTTCGGTTCCGTGCTGCGCGGCTGGCCGTTGGTGTTGTCGGAGGGGTTCATCGGCGGGGGCTGGACAGTCTGCTCCAGGCCGGGTGGGGCACTGTCGTTGTCTGTGCCGGTCGGGTTGGGGGCGATGTCGCCGGGGAAGTCGCCTGTGGCGTCGGGGCCTTGCGGGGCGGCTTCGGCTCCGGCTGCCGCTCCGCCGCCGGCTCCGGCGGTGGCTGCTGCGGCTGCCTTGCGGGCGGCCTTCTCGGCGTGCTGCCTGGCGATTTGGGCTCCGGCACCGCCGGCGCGGTGGATGGACTCCCCGTCGGTGCCGTCGGCTGCCCAGTGCACGAATTTGAAGACCGCGTACGGGCACAGCAGCACCATAATCATGATCACGATGCCGGACATGACGTCGGCGAGCGCGCCGATCCCGTCCTTGGACTCGGTGTTACCCATGGCGGCGATGCCGAGTACGAAGATCACGGTCATCAAAAGTTTGGAGACCACGAGGGTGGCGGTGGCTTCGATCCAGCCGCGACGCCACCGGCGGGTCGCTTCCCAGCCGCCGCCGGCGCTGGCGAAGATCGCCAACGTGACCATGACGAGGATGCCGACCTTGCGGACCATCATCACGCACCAGTACAGGACCGCGCCCAGTGCGGCACCCAGGCCGGCGAACGTCGCGATGAGCCAGCCCATGGGGATGATGGCACCGATTTCGGAGACCTTGACGATGCGGCGCACGGCCGTCTCGATCGTCAGGTGCGAGGCTCGGAACAGGCCGTCGCTCAGTGCGTCGACCACTTCGATGGCGACGGTGGTCAGTGCGATGGCAGCGAACGCGAAGATGACACCGGAGGCGGTGCCGGTGAATGCCTGGGTCAGGGCTTGGCCGTCCCGTCTGAGGGCGGCGCGTATGAGCTGGGCGCAGAAGGTGGCGACGAGCAGGACCAGGCCCAGCGGCAGCAGCATCTGGTAGTTGTCGCGGAACCAGGGCGCGTTCAAATCGACCTTGGTGGTGGTGTTGACGGCGGTGGCGGCCAGATCCGCTGATGTGGCGGCGAGTTCACCGGCGGACGTGGCCAGCCAGTTGCCGATCGCCTTGCCCGGGTCGGTCGCGAAGTCCACCGCGTCGCCGACAGCACACACCTTGCCCACGACGGGAAGGTCACAGAAGCCCACGGAAGGGTCCCTCCATTCTTAGTCGGAGCAGGTCACGGTGCGACGCGGGGAGCGATGGCGACCAGGGAGCAGTCGTGCGAGGGCCGGCACTGAACGGCGAGGGACACGGCCCGGTCCTCAGCTCCCGAGCCGCCGCTCTTCCAGGCGATCTGCTGCTTGCCGTTGACGGTGACGACGTAGATGTACGCCTCGGTGATCGCGGTCGGATCATCGGCGAGGGCCTGCTTGAACGCCGAGGGGTAGTGCGCTTCGGCGACGGTGAAGGTGGCGTGCTGGTCGTTGTCGGCCATCCGCGACCACAGCACCGGATCGGGAACCTGGGCGGCGATCGACTGCCAGTCCGCGTACTGGGTTTCCTTGCTCATCCAGGTGTTCATGCCAGCGAGCTGCTGGTCACGGCTGGTGTCGCGAGTGTCGTAGGACCACAGCATCGCGGCGGCGGCCTTGGCGTAGGCGACCGGCTCGGAGACCGGCGGCGGCGGGGGAACCGAACCCGTCCCGCCGGCCAGCTTGGGCACGGACTGGGACGGCGAAGCGCTGCCGGTGAGCGAAGGCGTGGGCATGCCGGCACGGTCGGACTGGCCGCCCCGCCCGGAGAACCAGGCGGCGGTGGCGCCAACCGCAAGCAAGCCAGTGAGGACAACCGCAACGACTGCTACACGCCGGTTCGCCGACCAGCCGACTCCACGGGCCGGCAGGACGAAGGAGAGGAAGCGTTTCTGCATCAGTGGACCTGCGATCCCAGCACACTGAAGAACGCCACGATGCCGTTGGCGGCGCCGAGGCCGAGGGCCGCGCCGGCGGCGACGACGGCCCCCTTCTTGCCGTTGGCTTCGGCCTGGTGACCGCCGCTGTGGTGGCCCCAGGCCCATACGGCGAGGGAGACGGCGAGCGCGCCGACGACAGCGACGATGCCGAACAGGTTGATGCTGTTGACGACGTTCTTCAGCACGGACAGGCCCGGCAGCCCGCCCTCCGCGGGCGTGATGCCGGGGTCGTAGGCGAGGTAGGTGACGCGGTCAGCGAGGGGGAAGGGCATAGGGGTGGTGGAGCTCCTTGCGTACGCAGGCCAGGCGAGGGCCGGCGGAAAGGGGGAGAAAGGGAGGGCGAGGTGCGCTCGGGGCGCGGGAAATGGCCGTCGCGAAGACCCGTCCGGCGCGGTGTCCGGGCGGTGGGCGGCGTCAGACGACGCGGCGGACGGCGAGGATCGCCCAGTCCTTGATCGGGGTGATCCGGACGGGCTTGGTGGTGCGCGGCGCCTCGATGACCAGGCCCGCGCCTAGGAACATGCCGACATGTTCGGGGCGGGCTGCGGTGCCGCGGGCGAAGATCAGGTCGCCGGGTCGCAGCTGGCTGGGTGCGACCGCTTTGCCCTCGTTGACCTGGTCATACGTGGTACGGGGGAGGTGGATGCCGGTGCGGGCGTATGCCTGCTGCATCAGTGAGCTGCAGTCGCAGCGGCCCATCGGGTCAGGTCCGTGCGAGTCGGTGCAACTGCCGCCCCACTGGTACAGCGTCCCGAGCTGAAACATGGCCCACTCGATGGCCTTGCGCGCCTTCGGGTCGGCGTCCAGCAGGATCTTGTAGCCCTTCGGGACGCTGCCTTCGGGGATACGGCCGAAACCGGAGCCGTCCGCGGGAGGCGGGCAGCCGGTGGTGGCGGCCTCGGGGTCCTTGCTCTTGTCCGGCTGCGTGCCGTTGCCGGCGTTCGGGAAGGTCTTGGCGACAGCGGTCTGCAGTGCGGTGGCCAGGCTTTCCCATTGCGCGTACGCGTCGGGGTAGCCCGATGCCTGCACGGCCTGGGCGGCCTGCGTGACGGTCAGTTGCTGCCAGCCCTTGACTTTGAGCAGGTGTTGGTAGAACTGCTCGGAGGCGTAGACCGGATCGCGGATCTGCTGGGCGGTGCCCCAACCCTGCGAGGGCCGCTGCTGGAACAGGCCCAGCGAGTCGCGGTCCCCGGAGTTCAGGTTGCGCAGCCTCGACTCCTGCATCGCGGTGGCGATGGCGACGATCTGCCCGCGCACCGGCACGTGCAGGCTGATCCCGGTGGCCACGATCGTCTGGGCGTTGGGGATCTGTTCCTTGGGCAGCGTGAGGCCCTCGATGTGGACGTCCGTGCCGGAGGCGCCGTCGAGGATGGCCGTGACCTGCTTGCTGACGGCATCGATGTCGACATCGTTCAGGCAGTCACTGCGGGAGCCGGCGCTTTGGACGGCATCACTGGAGGAGGCCAGCATCATGGCCGTTCCAGCGATAAGGAGGGGCGAGAGGATAACGACGCCGATGCCGGCGGCGATCCCCTTCAACCGGATCGAACCACTGGGGTGTTAACCAGCTCGGGTATCGGCGGGTGGCGCGATGTCATGGGCGTGTCCTTCGGGTGCGGTGTCCGGCGTGCCGCGTACGCGCTGGCGTGGTGGAAGGGTGCGGCGGCCGAGGTGGGCAATTGAGACGGGCCGGTGCGGGCGAGTTGCCGCTCGCTTCGCGTGGCCGGGCGATGCTTTAGGTGTGCCGGGGCAGGGGAATCCTCCGCAAGCTGTGGTGTGGGAATGGCCGGCGGTGTTGTGCACCGGCTGGTTCAAAAACAGTAGGGCCGAATCGGCCGTTGACCAAAAAATTGGTGTGAAGGGTCGGAATCCGACACCTCATCAAGGGACTTCTTGGTCAGCGGCAAATTCGGCCCTATAGTTTTTGGACTCCCCTCTCCCTCCCCGTTCTGCGGCCCGGGCATTCTTATGCCCCTTTCGGGCCTGCGGGGACTCGTCTGCGAGACGGGCAGTTCCCTCTGCACCTCCCTACCCGAATCGGGGTTCCTCTTTGCCTTTTTCCCTGCACCACGGCGACGCTCTCAGTGTCTTGGCCGGCCTGCCGGATAACTGCGTCGACTCCGTCATCACCGACCCGCCGTACAACTCCGGCGGCCGGACCGCGAAGGAGCGCACGACGCGCTCGGCGACGCAGAAGTACACCTCCGCTGATGCCCAGCACGCCCTGCCGGACTTCACCGGCGAGAACATGGACCAGCGCAGCTACGGGTTCTGGCTGACGCAGGTCATGACCGAGGCTCAGCGGCTCACCAAGACCGGCGGCACGGCCCTGCTGTTCACCGACTGGCGTCAGCTGCCCGTTACGACGGACGCGATCCAGGCGGCTGGCTGGCTGTGGCGCGGGGTGCTGGCCTGGCACAAGCCGCAGGCCCGCCCGCAGAAGGGCCGGTTCACGCAGAACTGCGAGTTCATCGTGTGGGCGTCCAAGGGCGCGATGGACGGCTCCCACAACCCCGTCTACCTGCCCGGCATGTACTCGGCCTCGCAGCCGTCGGGGGCCAAGCGCCGGCACATCACGCAAAAGCCCGTCGAGGTGATGCGCGAGCTGGTCAAGATCAGCCCCGAACGCGGCACGGTACTCGACTTCTGCGCCGGCTCCGGCTCCACCGGCGTCGCCGCCCTGCTGGAGGGCCGCGACTTCATCGGCGTGGAGAAGACCAAGCAGTACGCGGCCATCGCGGCCGACCGGCTTACCGAGACGATCCGCGAAACCCTCACCCGGGACGACATGGTCCTCGCGGTCTGACGCCACACCCCGCCCCGCCCGTGCCGGCAACCGGCACCGCTCGCAGCTCAGGTGGCGCCCTGCTGTGGTTCATCAACAGCGCGCCACCTGGGCCGCTCTCCCTTGTTCTCTGCGTCTCGTAGGAGGCCACACTTTTGATGCCCGAACCCATGGAACCGCCCCCCATCGGTGAGTTGGAGCCGCTTCGTATTCCGGACCCTCAGCTGGAGGGGATCGAGGCGAGCGTCCGGCGGCTGATGGAGCAGTCGACGCAGCAGGCCCAGCAGCTCGACCATCTCGCCTCCGCTCCCGCCCCCGCGTCGCCGTTCGCGGCATTCGGCATGCCGGGGTTCGGGGCGCCGGCTCCGGCGATGCCGCCGGAGCCGCGCCCGATATTGGAGCTGGACGGGGAGGAGCGTGAGGACGAACTGGACGCGCTCAGCGACTGGGTCGACGACTTCCTCCTCGCGGTCTACGGGGCGGAGGTCACCACGGCGGCGCCTTGGTGCCTGCAGTGGCAGGAGCACGACGACGTTGTCGCTTGGCTGCACGCCCTGTGGCTGGCCTACCAGCAGCACAAGGATCCCGAAGCCGGGCTGAGCGGCCTGTTCGTGTGGCACCGGGACTTCCTCACCCACGCCATCGCCGCGATCCGCGCGCCGGGCGGCCCGCTGTCGGCCTGCATGACCTCCCCGGAGCGTCCCGCGCACCGGCTTCTGCCCGGACCCCGGCCGTCAGTCCGTGTGGAGAAGCCAACGGCCAAGGTGGCGGGACCTGCTGAGCGGGTCGAGCCGACGTCATGAACGGCGGGCAGCCGCAGCCAGCCTTCGGCCTGAGCTTCGATCCCCGCGCCCTGACCGATCTCCTCCAAGCTCCGGGTGATATTCGCGATCTCACCTTGTCCTACCTGCAGGAGCTGGTGAACGCCCAGCGCTTCGGACTGCGACTCGACGGGGATTTGGAGGGCTATCGCAAGCTGTTCGTGGACTCCCGCAAGGACTGGCGCGTCGTCTACGGCGTGCGCCCGGCCCCCGAGAATTCCGTGCATCGGCGCGAGATCCACGTCGTCGCGGTCCGGCCGCGTGCCGACAACGACGTCTACGACGAGGTCGGCCGCCGCCTGGGGATGACCCGCCGGCCGCTCAGCGCCCGCACCCACGCTGCACGCTCCCGCCCCCCGCAACTCACGACCAGCGGCCCCGTATCCAAGCCAGGGCCGCCGCCCTCCCCGATGCCGGGCCTGCCCCGCGCCGCGCAGAACCCCTCGCACCATCACCCCCACTAATCTCTTGGAGCCCCCGCCTATGCCTCCTGATCCCGCGCCGGCAACAGCCCGGCGTGCGGTCTCCTCGCTCGACCACCGCATCGAGGCTGTCACCGGCCATGACGTCGACACCCTGTGGACCTACCGCGACCGCGAGGTCCTCGACGAGCCGCACACCCGCCTGGTCGACCGGCACCGCGAGCTGGCCCAAGCGGAAACCGGCGTGACCTTCTACCGCACCCTCCTCCACCGCCTGACCAGCGGCGAGTTCCCCGTCGATGGCCCACTGTTCGAGCGCATCGACCGCACCGTGGACCAACTGGAGGAAGCCGCCGACACACGCGACACCGCAGCCCAGCGGGTGATCGCAGCTCTGGAGCCGATCGAGGCCGCCGGCCCCACAGCACCGGCGGCCGGGGGCGAACTGATTTCGGCTGCCGACCAGGCAGCGTTGCTGTCCATCGCGGCCGGCGCCAAGGTGCACGCCCACCTGCTCACGGGGCGGATGTCGGTGCCCACGTCCACCGGCACCAGGGTTCTGTACACCCACCTGCAGCAGCTCGAAGCCGCCGGACTGGTCTCCCGCGACACCAGCCACACAGCCGAGGCCGGGCAGCCGGTCACTCTGACCGATACAGGTCGTGCCGCACTGGCCAGGAGCCGCGAACACCGACCGGCAGCCGTACCACCCGCACCGAAGGCCGACGCTTGGCCCGCCGCCCCCATCCGGCTCCGCCGCTGAATCCGGCCACCTATGAGGAGACCTTTGCCCATACCCGAACTCGACCTTCATCTCGACGGCTTCGAGGCCGCAGACCCACAGATCGAAAGCGCGTTCTGGATCACGATCGGGGTCTGCCAGGACGACTTGCTTCCCCTGGCCGAACACCACAGCCCTTCCGGAGCGGACAGTTTCTACGTCCTGCACGACGGCGCGGCCACCTGGGGCCATCCCGGGGACCCACAGATCGTTGCACTGCATCTGCAACGCGATGTGACGGCGCAGACGTTCAGGTTCGAAGCCAAAACCCTGCCACTGGCGTCGATGGCGCAATCCTGGCTCATTCACCGCGGTTGCCCTCCCAACGCCATCGACCTCAACCCCGACCTGGGCCCCGCTCCGGCAGACGAGGCGACACGGTCCTTGGAGCGGCGACTCATGGGGGACGGAGACCACTTCGCGTACGGGCACTCCTACACCAGCGACGACCCGAACGACTGGGTCACCGTCGTGGCCCTGCGCGCGATGGATGAACGGACCCCCTCACCGTTCCGCGTCGTGGTCGAGGAAGTCGACAGCGCATCGTGGACCCACACCTTGCGCGAGGGCGGCTTCGCCACCGTCGAGGCAGCCCTCCGATGGTGCAACGAGCGGATCGCCGGCACCGCCGGTCCGCTCCCGCCCATCCGCCCGGAAGTCTCATCCACGCGTCCGGCGGCCGTACCAAAAGGCCCCGCTGCGCGTCCGTCCGGCCGCTCGCGTTGAGCATCAAAGCCGGTAGGCGCCGCGCAACATAGCCGACGATCGCCGGTTGGCCAAACCGGCGATTCTCCGGACTCTTATTCAGACGCCGGACAACAACTCCGGTGCGATTCGACGCAATCCCCATGCCCGCACGGAGGTTTCTTCCGCATGCGCCCAACCCGAACTCCTCTTTCCGCCGCGATGCACGCAGTACTCGCTGAGTCGACGCCCGCATACGCCTCGTCAGACGAGCATGCCCCCAGCCGAGTGGTCATGAAGTAACGAGTTGCCCGCTCGCCCATCAATTCCCTACCTCTGAAAACCCGGGCGCCTGCGCCCGCAGGAAAGGAGTTCCCCTTGTCCGAATACATATTCGACAGCACGCAGGATGTCGTGGCCGTACTCACCGAGCAGATCGAAGCCCACTTCGACATGGACATCGAGCAGTTGAAGGCCGCGGTCGCCATCCAGCCGACTGCCAGCCCGGATGCCACCGAGGTCGTCAGATGGCACGGCCTTCTCGTCGGCGCCCAGACAGTGCTCGACCGCGCGGAGGACGACCTCCTCACCGCTCTGGAAACGCAGCCCAGCGAGGTCGACGACCCGACGATGGGCCTCGCGCACCGCGTCAACGCAGCAGTCACCGCCCGCGACGGGCGCGCCCTGGTCGTGCGATGGCTCCTCGACCCGGACGCCCCCGGCAAGAAGGACCCCACCGCCCAACGACTCGCCCGCCTCAACCGCGCCGACCGAACAGGTCCGGCCGTGCAGACCAACGCTGCGCTCCGACCCGCCACCGCACCGGCACCGGCGACACGAACGGGGAAGGCAGCGCAGCGATGAGCGACAGGCTCAAGCCCAGCAGCGCCGACGGATATCTGGGCGATGTCTTCGGCGCGCCGGTCACCGAGCTGTACGCGGCGGCGGTCGGCGCCGATGCGCCCCTGGCGATGACCCGCGCCCTGGAGCTGCGGTCGTTCCTCGCAGTGACCGAGGAACAGGTCGCCCGGGTACGCGACCGTGTGCACGAGGCGATGGGACCCGACCGCGACATGGGCGAGTTGTCGGCCGATGACCTGCGCTTCGACGCGCAGTGGCTGCAGGCGGCGCTCGACGCCCGCGACGGCTACCGCGCCGCGCTCGGCGACCTGCTGCACACCTTGCCACCGCCCGGCCAGCAACCCCTCCCCGCCCGCCTGACAACTACGCCGGTCGCCACCACCCTGCCCACGGCCATCGCCGCCCCGGCACCGCAACGTGCCGGGGCGACCCCGGCCCGCCGATCGTGAAAGCCACCAATTGCCCCACTCCCCGTCCTCCGAGATAGCAGGACGGATCGAGGACCTGTACGCCGCTCCGCTGGCTGATCTCGAAGCCCACGCCCAGGCCCAGCCACCCGGCATGCTCTCCGCCCTGCTCGCCATGCACGACGACCTCGCCCTCGCCGAGCGCAGCATAACCCTCCACCGCGACCGCCTCGCCCAACTCGTCCACCCCGAGCGGCAGATGGGCGGACACGAGGTCTCCCACGTTCTGGACTGCGCCCGTCGGCTCGCCGAGGCCGTCGCAGTCCGCGAGGTCCAGGCCAGAACAGTCTCCGCTGTCCTCCAGAGCCTGGCCCGCGTCGCCGCGCCTGCACCGTCACTAACCGCCACACCGTCCTCGGTCACCGCGCCCGTTCCGGCCGCGAGTACTGCCCGCAACCGCTGACCGTTGCTGCCACCCCCCTGCTACCGATCTTGGAGTTCCTCCCTTGGCCCTTACCGGTCTGCCCACCGACACCGACGCTGACATCGCCCGGGTCACCGAGGCACTCGCCATGATCACTCCGCGCTGGAACGTGCGGATCCTGCTGGCCATCTCCGGCAAGGCGCTGCGCTACAGCGAGATCGCGGGCAAAGTGTCCTGGCTGCAGGACGGCCAGCTCCATCCGAAGCTCAAGACGCTGTGCGACGCCGGCCTCGTCCAGCGCACCGAACACACCTCGCGGCACGTCACCTACGGCCAAACCAAGCGCGGCGCAGCGCTGCTGCATGTCCTGCCGATGATCGTCACCTGGGCCGAGGAGTATCTGGAAACGGCGGACCACCCGCTGCCTGCAATCGAGCAGATCGAGGACAGTCTCACCCTGCTCACCCGCCGCCATGCTGCCGCAATCTTGTGGGTGCTGAAGTCCAACGAAGAGGTCAGCGGCCGGGCGCTGGCCAGGATCATCATGCCCAGCAGCGACTGGACCAACATCTACCCGCCGCTGCGGCAGCTTGTGACCGACGGCCTGGTCAACACCGGCGGTACCGGGCAGCCCTACCGATTGTCGGTGTCGGGCGACGGCCTGGGGCCCGTCTTCGGCGCCCTGTCCGCGTGGGCCGCCGGCCAGCCCCTCACGCAAGCTGCCCGACACCCGCTCTGGGGACGCCCGCAGGCCGAACCCGCAGCGTCGAAGTGGATCAGCAACCCATCTCGGCTTCCGGCCCCGCCGATATCACGGCCACCGATCCGGGGCAGTGAGACCTCGCAGCCGACCTGGCAGAACCGCGATCTGTTCTCCCACGCCGCAGCGGCCCGCCCGACGGCGGCTCTCCCGGCGGGAGGCCCGCGCCGATGACTGCCCCCTTCACCGTTGCCGAACTGCGCAATGCCTTTGCCCAGATGTCCTCGCCGGCTCTGATCCGCCTGATCACCGAAATCGACGACCACGGCCCGATTCCACCGCGACGGCTGGCCGGCACCCTCCCCGACCTCTCCCCGCACCAACTCCGCCGAGCCACCGAGATGGCCCGCACCATGGGCCTGTGCAGGATCGGTCCCGGCGTCGGACTGGAACTGACCCCGTCCGGAGCGGAACTGGCTGATCTCTACGACGCGACCGCCCGATGGGCGCGGCACAACAGCTACCCGCACCCCATCTGCGACTTCACCACGCGCGTCCGGCAGACCTTCCAACTCATGGGACAGAGCGTGTTGGCCGTCACCGCCGATGGATCCCACCGTCCGGCGGCGGATCAGCGGGCCGACGAGAACCTGGACCGCGTGCGCGCCATGCTGTATCAGCGGCTGCACTTCGAGGCGCAGGCCGCCACGCACGTCGAGTTCGAGCCTGCCGCGTGAGCGACGGCGTCATCCCGCGGCACGCCCGCCACACCGCGGGCCTGCTGCGCGGCATCTACCTGCCGCGCACGGTAGAGGCCCTCGCCTCCGCCATGTCCACCTACGGCATCCCGCTCCTGGTCCTGGCCACCACGCGCTCCGCAGCGATGACGGGTCTGGCGTTCGCCCTGGAGTGGGTACCCCGGTTGGCGGCGTTCGGTTGCGCCGGCGCGATCGTCGACCGGCGCGGGGCATCGGTCGTCTTCTTCCTCGCCTCCCTCAGCCGTGCGCTGGTCCTGGCCGCCGGCGCTCTCCTCCTCGTCCTCCACCCGGCCGGCACCGTGGCGAGTGCGACAGTGATGGCGCTCGCGGCCACTACCGGCGCGCTCACCGAGTTCAGTTACATCGCGGCCGAGACCGCAGGCGCCACCGCCAGCCGCCGGGCCGGAGCACGCGCCCACCGCGTACAAGCGGCCCTGCTCGGGATCGACCAGACCGCAAACCTGGCCGGCCCCGCACTGGCAGCGCTACTCCTACTCACCGGCCCGCCGCAGACGCTCGCCGTGATCACCGTTCTATCGCTGCTCGCCGCGCTTCTCGCGCTGCGCACTCCTCCCTCGCCCATCGCCCCGGCCCGCGCACCGAAGAGCAACAACACGGGTCTGCTCACCGGATGGCGAACCATCCGCTCCCTGCCCACGCTCGGCTGGCTGGTGGCCGGTCTGACGCTGTCCAACTTGGCCACCGGACTCCTGCAGGCGGCCGGCCCCGTGATCGTCGTCAACCACTTCGGGCAGTCCACCACCGCCGTCGGCCTGGTCTGGTCCGCCGCCGCAGCGGCCACCCTCCTGAGCGTCACACTCTGCCGGTTCGTGATTGACCGCCTGGGCCTGTGGCCGGTCGGCGCAACCTGCGCCGCCCTCGCCTCGCTCGCCTGCCTCGCTGCAGGCCAGGCCCCCGATTACCTCTCCTACCTGGTGTTGGTCTCGGTCCTCCTGGCTGCGGAAGGTGGCATGACGGTAATCCTGCGGACCTTGCGCTCTCGCCTGATTCCCCCTGGTCAGTTCGGCAGCACCCTGTCGGCGACCATCCTCATCCTCCTGCTGCCCTTCCCCCTCGCCGGCGTGCTGACCGCGCTCACCCCGCCCGACGCGCTCGGCCACATCATCACCGCCTGCGCCGTCCTCCAGGCCCTCGGTCTCTTCCTCGCCTTCACCCGACTGCGCACCGACCCCGCTCTGCGCACCTGACCAGGGTCTTCCCCAACCTGTGGAGAACTTCCCCATGCCCGCTACCTGCCTTGCACCACATCGTGTACGCGGTCGCACCATCACCGAGCAGTTCCACGCATTCCATGCTCGGCACCCGCACGTCTACTACGCGCTGGAGCGCATGACCGCTCGCCAGCTCGCCACCGGCGCCACCCGCGTCGGTCTCAAAGACCTTTTCGAGGACCTGCGCCGACAACTCCCGCACGGCGTCGCCGGGCTGAACAACAACTTCACCGCCCTCTACGCCCGGCAACTGATCGCAGCGCACCCTCAGTGGGCCACCGCGTTCGAGCTGCGCCGCCGCCGCGCCGACTGACAACACCATCCTCGCCTTGTCCTCCACCGATTCGGAGCACTCTTCTTGTCCGCTCGCCCCCTTGTCCTTGTTGTCTCTCCGGGCGATGAGACGTATCGCGGCTACTGCCTTGAGCAGGTTGCTGCTACCTACGACGTCGTCCTGCTGACCGGCACTGAGCCGTCGTGGGAGAAGCCGTTCATCGTCGACCACGCTGTGACCGACCTTCAGGACTCCACCGCCCTGCACGCCGCCGGCCGGGGCCTGGCAGCACGCCATGACTTCGCCGGCGTCGTTACCTGGGATGAGTGGCACCTTGTCCCCGCTGCCCGTCTCGCCCGTGCGCTCGATCTGCCCGCGAACTCGGTCGAGGTGATGCGCGGCTGCCGCAACAAGGCCACCGCCCGGACCCTGTTCGCACGCCACGGGGTGCCATCGGCCGCTTCCATGAAGACCCGCTCCCTGTTGGAGGCGGGCATGGCGACGATGATCGTTGGCTATCCCGCCGTCCTGAAGCCCACCGCGCTCGCCGGGAGCATCGGCGTGATCCGTATCGACCGGCCCGAAGAACTGCCCAGGGCGTTTGAGTTCGCCGCGGCCGGAGCGAGCAAGAGCCGCGAGGACACCGCTGTCTTGGTCGAGGAGTACCTCGACGGGCCGGAGGTCTCCGTCGAATGTGTCACCCACGACGGCGAGACGACCGCCGTTGCGGTCACCCGCAAGAGCCTGGGCCCCGCCCCGTATTTCGACGAGACCGGACACACCGTCGATGCCCGCGACTCCCTCCTCGCCCACGTCGGCCCGGTCGCCGCCGCTGCGATCAAAGCCCTGGGTATCACCGACGGCGTGCAGCACGTCGAGATGCGCCTGGTCGACGGCCAGCCGCGCCTGATCGAGGTGAACGCCAGGATCGGCGGCGACCTGATTGGCCACCTCGTCCACCTCGCCACCGGCATCGACCTGCCCAAGGCCGCCGCAGACGTTGCCTGCGGTCGCGTCCCGGACCTCACCCCGACGCGGCGCGGGGCCGCGGGCATCCGCATGCTCTACCCGGCGGCCTCCGGCACCCTCACCCAGCGGCAGATCAACCAGCCGTACGCCGCCCACACCCCATGGCTGCGGCAGGTGCAGTGGATCCGCCAGATCGGCGACCCGGTTCTCCTGCCGCCGGAGGGTGACCTGTTCACCGCCAGGGCCGGCTTCTACATCGTCACCGGCCGCGACACCGCCCAGGTCGACGAGCGCCTCGATACGGCCGCCGGCGAGATCACCCTGACCACGAAGGCGGCCCGATGAGCCCCGAAGCCGACCCGGGCTACGACATCGACGGGGACGTCTACGTCTCCCCGCGCTACCTCGCGGGCACCACCGGGATCGGTGACCCCGCCCTCCAACCCCTGCTCGCACTGGGCTGGGACCTCCAGCACGACGACCTCGGCAACGCCTACATCAATGCCCCTGACCGTCGGGTCCGCCTCGGCTACCTCCCCGAAGGCGAAGACGACGGCCTGTGGCGCATCAACGCCTACAAAGACCCGTTCGCGGCGCCGACCTGGGGCGTCTGCTTCAACGACCGCACCCCCACCGAATTCGTCCAAGCCTGCACCACCGCCCTCGCCACCGCGTACGAACAGGGACCGGACGCCTACCTCGCCCGGCCGGTCTCCGGGGCCGACGAGCACGACCCCTTCCTGGTCGTCGCCCCTCTCCTCAGGCAGGGATGGGCTATCGATCGGCCCCGCTGGGGCGTCTTCACGGTCCAGTCGCCGGACGGGCTCGCCGGAATGGAGTTCACGAGCCTCATCCACCTCGATCCGGAAGCCGAACTGACTACGCGCGACGCCCGCTGGCAGCTGTGGGCCCGCAAGTCCATCGAGCGCCCTGCCTGGTACGCGACCGCCAGCACCGGTACCCCCGTCGCCCTGCTCGCCGCCGTCACCCAGTGCGTATCCGACCCGGCCCCGCTGCCCCGGTGGCGAGAGGACACCTACAGCTACATCAAGGGCATGGCCCAGCTCACCCCCATCCTCCCGCCCGGGCCACCGGCCCCCACGCCCCTCGACGTCCAGCGGGCCGCCGCATCCCGGCGTCCAGCCGCGCTGCCCGCTCCCAGCGTCCCGCGCTGGAGCACCACCAGCCGACCGGCACTACCCGGCCCACGCCGATAGCACCAACAGACCCCGACCGGAGACCCTTCTTGTCGCTGCAGGCCCCCGAGTTCTTTGCCGAGCTGTGCCTCCCTGGCTTTGTTCACGAGTACGAGCAGCAGATGTTCACCACTTTGGGAGGCGCTGCGGTGGCGGCTGCTCGATTCAAGCGAGTCGGCGTAGAGCGGAGGCTTTGTGGTTCCAGCGTGGCGCCTGAGGGTGGCAAACGTCGCTGTTGAGTGCGGGGGTCAGCAAGGTCGTGACGGTGTGCTGGGGCTCCAGCGGAACCTGGTTGCTCTGGTGCGCGACTGCGGCGGAGGTCGGGGGTTCTCGGCTGTGGCCGTTTTTGTGATCAGGGCGTGATCGGATCCCAACTTGCAGCGAATTGTGACTGTAAGTAGCCTCATGCTCACCGGGAGTGTCCAGGCTGAAAGGGCGGTTCTCATGCAGTACGTCGCGCTTGGCGACTCGTACAGTGCAGGCCAGTTCATCGGCGGCGACGTCAACCTCGTCCGCGAGTCTGTCGGCGGCGGACTCGGCGGGCCTGATGGCGACTACACCGGCCGGTCCAAGGACAGCTACCCCCAGCAGCTGTCCCGGGGGGTTCTGGCCGAGTACGAGTTCATCGACGCCACCAGCGGTGGCGCGGACATCGACGGGCGCGGCCTGGGCCTCGGCGGCCTTCTTGTCCAGCAGACGGTTTTCGGCGGGCCGCCGTACGTGCCCGTCGACGAGAACGGCAGCCCTCAGTTCATCCCGACATCGAAGCCGCCGCAGGTCGACGCGCTCAGCGAGCGGACCGCCCTGGTGACCGTCGGCATCGGCGGCAACCAGTTCAACATCGGACAGATCGTCGCCAAGTGTGCCGCGCTGGGCGCGAGCTCGCTGGGGAGTCCCGGCACGGACTACTACCGCGACACCGAGGAGGGCCGCGAAGACCTCGCGCAGAAGGAGGCCGATCTGCGCAGCGGTTTCGCGAAGCTGATGCCGGTACTCAGGGAGCGGGCCCCTCGCGCGTCGTTCTTCTTCGTCGGATACCCCACCCTGTTCCCCAGCACCCCCGACGAGCAGCGCACCTGCGACAACGGGCTGGACGAGAACATCACGATCAAGAAGGGCGACATGCCCTTTATCCAGGAGCAGTTCGCCCTCGTGGACAGCATCGTGCGCGAAGCCGCCGCATCGGAGGGCCACGCCTTCGTCGACATCGCAGAGTCCAGCCGGGACCACCACGTCTGCCGCGAGGGCAACGACAAGTGGATGTACGGCCTCTACGCCGGCTACCAGTTCGACGACACCCTGGACGGCTACAAGCCCGCCCGCTTCCCGGCCGGCGCGCTCATGCCGCCGTTCTCCCCCGGCTGGACGGCATGGATGCAGGGCCTCCTCGCCAACGGCGGCGGCATCTTCCGCGGCAACGAGACCCTCACCACCTTCCACCCCAACAAGCGTGGAGCCGACAACCAGACCGCCCAGGTCACCAATGCCCTGCGTGCCGCTGGCCTCGTGTAGCCGACCCACATCGTGACCCACCCAGAGGGCCGGGCCCGCACCGTGCGGGCCCGGCCCTCCACACATCCGCAGAGAAGATCTCACGGCTTCTGGCGGGCCGCCGAGGCAGGAGCGATGCCCACAAAGCCCTTCTGTTCGATTCCGTGGCCCGCTCAAGTGCCTCCCAAAGTGGTGAACATCTGCTGCTCGTACTCGTGAACAAAACCAGCCTCCCCTTTCGCCACAGCACCGTGGTAGGCGCCACGTACTTCGCCTCCCCCACCCCGGATGGACCGCTGCGGCTGCGGATCGCCTTCACCGGCACCATCCACGCGGGCACCTACGGCGGACTGCGCCTGGCGGTCATCCACCCGGACCGGGGCGAGATCGACGCGGTGGCCCTCAGCTTCGTGGACCACGGCACCTTTCACCGCCGCGACGAGGCCGCCAACACCTCCAAGAACACCAAGCGGTACGGCACGTTCGACACCTACCACCGCCCGGGTCAGCCACCGTGGGAGGGCGCCGTCACCACCGGGTTGCGCGATGCCATCCAGCAGTACACCGCCGTCTGGTTCCCCGGCGCTTGGCGAGCGGTCGCGGCAAGGCGTGCTGCGGGCCGAACCGCCCGCGAGGTTCCCGCCCCGCCTGCCACCCACGCCCCTGGTGGCCACGCCCGCTGAGCCGCGCCAGCGTTCTGCGCCGCCCCAGACATCCTCTTCCCAGCCCGCCCGCCTCCCGCCCCGCGCAGGCGGGACCCGATGAACCTCCCACTCCCCACCCCTTGATCAAGGAGCCTTCCTCTTCGTGCATGCTCGTATCGCCCGCAGCGCCGTCCGATCCGCTGCCCTCGCCGCCGCAGTGACCGGCACCCTCACCTGGGCGCCGGCCGCGACCGCCCAGCCATCCCAGCCGATCCCCTCGGCCTCCAGTGCTCCCGCCCAGATACCGGCCGCGAAAGTGGGCAGCATCGTGATCACCAACAAGGACGCGGCCGGGAACGTCCTCCCCGGCGCCACCTTCGTGCTGCTCGACTCCACCGGCCGGGAAGCCGGACGCGGAAAGACGGACGCGCACGGCAATTTGACCTTCCCCGATCTCGCTCCCGGCGTGTACCGGCTGAAGGAAACCTCCTCCGGCAGTGCGCTCCACGAGGTCGCCGCCGACCAGGACGTCATCGTCACCCCCGGCGCGACCACACCGCTGACGATCACCGACCCGTTCAAGGCCGCCAAGGTTCTCCTCCAGGCCAAGGATGACAAGACCGGAAAGCTGCTCCCCGGCTCCACCGTCAACATCGGAACGGGCAGCGAGACCCTGCTGACTCTCACCACCGGACCGCAGGGAACAGCCACCGCAGAGCTGCCCGTGACGAGCCGTAAGGCCGACTTCTGGGTCAAGCAGGTCAGCGCCCCGCAGGGCTATGACCTCTACAAGCCCGCGAAAGCGTTCACCGCCACCCCCGGCGCCGTAGTTACCGTCACCGTCAATAACTCCAAGACCGCAACCACCCCAAAGCCCGACCCCACAGACAAGCCCACCACCGCCCCGTCCCCGCCTGTGGACAAGCCGACCGATGGGCCCTCCGGCAGCCCATCCACCGCACCCGCCGACTCCGCCCCATCGGCTACTGAGCCCTCACCATTCCCGACCGCAGTCACAGCCAAGGAAGGAACGCCGAAGGCGCCGGTAGGGTCCCTCGCGCACACCGGCGCCGATGCCACTGGGTGGATAGTGGGCGCCGGAGGACTCCTCGTCGCCGCTGGTGGCGGCGCCCTGATCGCTGCCCGCCGCCGCAAGTCGGCCGAGCCTGAGCCGGACGACAACCGCGAGAGCAGCTAACCGACAGTCATCCCTCGATCTGCAGGCCCCCGGGACCCCCGGGGGCCTGCTGCGTATCCGCTCTACGCGGTTGCGCTGAGTCCTGTTGGACTCGAGGCTCTACATCGCCCCGTGGCCAGAGGATCGTGTCTCGGAGCCTGTGGCATGCCTTCGAATCAACCTTCGAGGTATCGGCGACCGAAACGCGATCAGTCGAGGGTTTCGTCCGGGTAGTCGAGGTCGAGGTTCACCCCTGGGCTCGGTTCGCCCCAGCCGCCGTTGACGTACCACTCATCGGCGGCCAGGGCCTTGAACAGGGCACACCCCATAGTGTTGGGGTTGCCCCGGCAGCGCCAACCCTCAGCTCTGCGCGCCAGCATGGGCGCGATGTACTTGCTAGGCATGATCATGAGTCCGTGGTTGGTGGCCGCGATGTGGCTGCTGACCAGGAGGCTGTAGCGGAAATCCAGGTCGAACACTTTCAAATGGCTGCCGAGCCGGGCGGTGAGCGTGGCGTCCCATTCAGGGTGGGGGGCGACGAAGAACTTCACGGACAGCTTCTCGCTGCCCCGCGGCCTCCGAATACGGGCGCGGAGCCAGGCGTAGTGGGAGAAGTCGTCGAAGTAGGGGTGCAGAGTTTGGTCGCCTGCGCTGATGGGGACCGCGTCGAGCTTGATCTTGTTGCAGTCGCCGCAGGCGGGAACGAGGTTGACCGGGACCACGCTCAGGAGCGGGTAGTGGCTCTTGGGGAGATGGTGGTCCAGCGTCGTGACCAGGCCCTCCCCGCACAGGGGGCACCGGTTCTCCCGCCGGCGGCCTTCATCGTCGGTCGTGCCCCTGAGCGCCTCATAGATACGACGGCCCGGGGCACGATCCCTGACCATGCGATCGGTATACACGCCCTCCAGAACCTTGCGGTCGGTGAGAGCGTGGGGCTGGGCCGCGAGGCCCGTGAGGGTGTGCAGGGCCTGGCCGCGAGCGGCTCCCTCGTAGATCTCGGCCGCGTCGACCACGTCATCAGTGAACGCTTCCAGCTTCTTTCTGGTTCGGAACCGGGCGTTGGCGATACACGTGGTGTACACGTCACGGGCATCGAGTGCTGGCGGGTCCAGGTGCTGCATCAGATCTGTTCCTCCACTTCGTCGCGATGGCCGATCAAGGCGCTGAGCACCAATTGCGCCTCACCGCCAAGCCGTCCGCGGAAGTGGCCCAGGACGTCGTCGTACGCGTAGCCGGCCTCAACGAGGCGACGCAGCTCGTGAAGGAAGCCAGCCTCGGTGAGCTCCAGACCGAAGACTTCGTGGGTCAGGACCCCCACATTCTCCCCGTAGGTCTCGATGCGGGGCTGTGCGGCACCCAGCTGATCGCCATAACGCCACAGTTTCCAGACGCAGTAGGCCGGAATCTCCTGGAGCACCACTGGTGAATGCGTGGCCACGATGGCAAGCCCGTTGCGGTCGGACAGCAGCTCGGACAGGGCCCGCATGAACGCGGCGAGCAGGGGCGGATGAAGGTGGGTCTCCGGCTCGTCGATGATGACCAGGGTCCGCTCGCTGACGTGCTCGATCAGCCGAGTCATGGTGAGCAGAACGATCCGGTGGCCCGCACTGAGCCGTCGGAACAGCCGCCGTGCCTTGGTCTCGCGGCTGCGCACGCTGACGGTGTTCTCGAAATTCTCCAGCCACCCCTCCTGCAGCAGCCCGCTGCCCGGATAGTCGAGGATTCGCAGCGCCTTGATCCATAGGGCACTGCGCTCGCGCGTCAAGCACGCTTTCATGCCCTGCGCGAAGTCCTTCCGTAGACCGCCTGGGGTCTTGAACCTCGGCGACCGCGAGCCCTGGACGCGCAGGCCCACATAGGAGGCGACGAACATCTCGTCGCCCTCGACAAGGGGGAAGTCGTCGTCGAAGGCGCTGAACGAGACGGTCACCAGGTTGGCGAAGGAGCGGCCTTCGCGGTCGTACTCGATGACCTGCCCGAGCACCCGCGGCTGCGGCTCGGCTGCGGCGACGGCGCGGGCCAGATGGGACAGGACGTACGACTTACCAACGCCGTTGCGCCCGGTCAGGGCGTGCACATTGCTGGCCGGGTGGGAGCCGGGCTCGACCTGGAACCGGAAGCGCACGGGTTCCGTCTCCGGCGGTAGCGGCGGCTCGTAGGCGATGTCGAAGCTCACCTGGCGCACTCCACCGCGGGCGATGCGCTGCAGTTGACCGCGCACGGTGGACATCTTCACGAAGCGCAGCAGCGACGTCCGGGTCACATCGTGGTCCAAGGCGATACCGAAAGCGTGGTCATCGAAAGCGATGTCCCGGAGCGCTTCAAGCACCTCCACGCGGACCGGACCGGCTATCTCGCGCAGCGTGTTGTAGTAGCTCTCGTCCTGGCCCACGGAGAAGTAGGACGCGTCCAGTCGGCTGAAGCGCTCCGGCAGAGGAACCCTGTTCTGCTCGTCGCTGTCCATCGACACGTGGCCGATCTTCACCGTGCCGACATCGGTCCATCCGCCACTGGAGCGGAGGCGCAATGTGAACATGGTGCGGTACCCGAAGTCGTCCCATGCATCCTCGACGAGCAGGGCATCGACGCTGTCATCCCGTACGGGATCCCCCTCGCCCCTGCGTTCATTGATAACCGCGAAACGCAAGGCTGCGCCCTCCCACTTGATGGTTCTCTTTGTGACCAGACGATCCTAAAGCGCGCGGTGCAACGCTGGGCTGGCGGTGCTTGGCGAGGGTTCCACCGTCCCAGCCGGTCTCGGCCAGAACCGTCTGTCCAACGAATGGCCCTGCGGCTGGGTTCGCTGTCGAACGCCTCGAATGGATGGCGAAGGACAGCAGTTCGCCAGAGGCAGACAGGAAAGAGTCCCGAAAGACTGGCCAACGCGGGCAGGGGCATGTCAACCTAGATCAACTTGCAGGAAGTGCCAGGTCAGAGCATCGATTGCTCGTGCCCGTGGCTCCCGTTAGTCCCGGATTCCCCACCACCACCGCCGAGCCCCGCAACGTGAGGGGAGTTCGGCCCGGCCCAGCCCATGCCCGTCCTGGACCAAATCTCCGCCGAGATGCACCTAATCGTGGACGACCGGGGACGCGCGTCAGCAGCAAGGATGGCCGCCTATGCCTCGGCTGGTTTCCACTCGGCTGGACCGAGATCGTTGCCTCGGCCATGGCGTGCGTCCTGACGAAATCGCGGCGTGTCTCACGCCGGAGGCTCGAATTGGATGTCCGAGGACGGCCTTCCGGTTGCTACCGGTATGACAATTCCACCACGCACTGCTTTTCCCACACCAGGAGGCTTTCCGTGACACACACGGAGACGACCGTCGGCGATCTCATCGACCTTTTGTCCGCCTGCGACCGAGACCTGCCGGTCCGGCTGGCAATGAACCCGTTCTTCCCCATGGCGCACCGCCTTGCACAGGTCCTACCGTCCGTGGACGAGACCGGCCGTCCCGTCGTCTACCTCGCTGAAGGGCGGGATGCCGACACCCAGCTCGGCCATCTGCCACCCGAGGTCGCTGTCGCCCTGACCTGGCAGGGCCCCGTCCAGGCACCCCCGCGCCGCCCCCACCGCACCGCACGCGGCCAGTAGAACCGCACCTAGCACTTGGAGGCGCTCCTGCACCCCGATTACCCGATCGACCCGCCCACCCCGCGCGGTGCCACCCCCGCGTACTGGGTCGGTCCCCGGCACCTGGCCGGTGACGACGGGCGTTTCTACGACGCCGTCGCAGACGCCCTCACCGGCCTGGGCTGGACGAGCCTGACGATCGTCCGCGGACGGCGTGAGCGGGACGAGGCACCGCAGGACCGGCAGGTCCTGCGCAGTACCGTCCTGTACATCAGCCCCGACACGCTGCGCTGGGCCCAATGGGCTCTGGCGGATGAGCCGTTCTATCTGGGGGACCTGCCGATCGCTTGGCAGGTCTCCGCTCGCGCGGACACCAGCAGCCCGCTCGCCGCGTGGTCGGCCTACTTCACCCCTGACGTCCCCGGGGAGGTCCTCGTCGACTTCCTCGTCGCGCTCGACGCCCGCGACCAGCCCGCCGTGCCGCTCGCCGGCCCCGAGATGGTCCTCGACGCAGTGACCGGACACGGCTGGCTCCGCGACATCGACCAGCCCCACACGGGAGCCACGGACCCGTCGTTCACCTCATACCTCAGCCTCGGCGAGGTTCCGCCCCTCATCCAGGACGCCGACCCGCGCGCCCTGACCGCCGAGGCCGATGAGGCGGGCCTGGCCGGGTGGCAGGCGTGGGCCGAGCCCGCGCTGGGCGCACCGTGCTTGTGGGCCGCGTCATTCGGCGCCAGTGCGCCCCACGATCTCGTCGCGTCCTTCGCCGCCTCCCTCAGCTCCACCGCACCGGTCCTACGCCGGGTGCTGCCCGAGGCCACCCGGGAGCGACTGCTCCGGGCCCCGGCCTAGCCTTCGAGATCGCTCTCGATCTAACGTATGGAGCCCGGCCTTCCCGAAAGGGAAGGCCGGGCTTTTGGATTCTCTGGAGCACGCATCGGCAGTGAAGTCAGGGACCCGCTCTTTGCATCATGGTCACGACGTGCTGCTGCCCCCGACCACGAAGGTCGGGGGCAGCAGCACGTCCGGGGTTGGTCAGCCTGCTGTCGTCGCCTTGCCGAGGGCCTTGTCGACATGGCGGTCGACGAGGGCCGGGGAGCCGGAGACGATCAGCAGGATGCTGCCGTCACGAATCGCGGTCTGCTTCACCACGGTGTCCCGCCCACCCGCGGAGAACGTCAGGAGCTGGCTCCACTGCTCCTCGCCGAGTCGGCCGGGTACGGCCAGCTTCTGCGAGGCCATATCGATCCTCGTGCCGCCCACGATGACCTGATAAGTGGGGCATCCCGTCATGGCGTTGAAAATGCGGCTGATGCCGTCGGACAGCTTGGTCGGGCTGTCGCTGTACAGCTCCTCGGAGACCTCCGAGTCCGGGCCGCCGGCGTAGGTGAAGGTGGCCTCCGCTTTGCGTGGGAAGTCGAGCGAGCCGCCTGTCGCGGCATCGCCGCCCACCTTGCTCAGGGCGGGGCAGCCGACGACGGCCACGTCGTCGTGCCGGGCCGGCTGGTCGGGCTTGCGCAGGTAGCCGCTGCCGAGGTCACTCGCGTCGAGGAGTCGAGATTCCAGGGAGGCTGACGACAGCGGGGCGGCGGTTGGGGCGGCACTGCCCGGCTTTTCGGTCCGGGCTGAGGAGGCGGGGCCGGCCTTGGCCTGGGTGTTGTCGGTGGTGCAGGCGGGCACGGTGAGGAGCGTGACGGCGGTGAGGCCAACGGCGGATATAGCGATGCGAACGCGCATGGTCGAACGACCCCTTGGTGCTAGGTGGCGGGTGGTCAGTGCGGGCCGCTGGCCCGGCGGGGTCGTAGGGGTGGGGGTCAGTGGCCGAGGTGGCGCAGGCAGTCCTCGAACGTGGCGTGCGTCGCGTCCGCGGGGCCGGTGTGCCGGTTGTACCAGGCGGTGTTGAGGCGGCTCTCCTGCTGCTGGTGGCCGGCCCGGCAGCGCAGCCAGATCTGGTCGTGGGCGGAGAGGATGAGCCAGTCCCGGTACGTCCCGCACGTGGCGCAGGCGACCATCTTGCCGTCGATGACGAGCGGCTGCTTCCAGGAGGTGATCCGGCCTGCGACCTGATCGTGGCTCGGCACGCGCAGCTCGGGGGGGAGGAAGTCGTCCACCGCGGCGGTCGGCACGGCGTGCTCCAGGTCGGCCCGCACGCGCGCGACCTCCGGCGGTACCTGTCCCTGCATCTGCGCCGACAGCTCGAAGAACCGGCGCTGTGCCTCGCTGGGCTCCTTCGCACGGCGGCGTATCCGGTGAAACACCCTGGCGTCCTCCCTCGTCTCGTCCTGCACGCGTCATGATCGTCCCCCAGTTCCCGGACAGCTTCAACTCACAAAGCCCACAGTCCCGCCGCACCAAGTGCCCGAAGGGGCATCGGACTCCCGGCGTGATTGGGCCTTCTGCCGTCGTGGCGGACGGTCATGGTGTGGATCGCCGGCCGGATGGTCGTGGTCTCCCTGGTGTCGGCCGTGTGCATGATCTGCGGACGAGCGCGGCGGGCACAGTTCAGCGCGTGTTGCCCGCGGCCTCTTCGCCGCGCTGCCGGCCGGATGAGGCGGGGCGGGACGCCGCAGGAAACACAGTGGACGGGCCCTTCGCCGAGCTGTGATCGGGGACTCCGGAGGCGTCAGCGGGCAGATCTGCCAGACGCCGCAGCCGCCACACCAGCACCTCGCTCACCGAGCCGGCCGTGTCGAGTTCGCGGCGCTGTACGGCGTCGGACAGGAGCGTGGCGGGGTCGTAGCCGGCGGCTTCGGTGTCCGCGATGGTTGCGGCCAGGGCGTACCAGCCGGGCTCGCCGAGGATCTGTTCGGCCAGGTCCGGCAGCGCCGCGCGCAGCAGCGCGGTCTGCTTCTGGAGCCGGGGCCGGTTCAGGCGTCGCCCGTGCTGGTAGAGGACTGCGAGGGGTTGGGCAGCGGCTGCTTGGTAGGCGGAGCGCAGGTGCTCGGCGGCTTGGCGGGCGGCGGCGGCCTGTTGGGCGTGCCCCTTCTTGGCGTGCCAGTGGGCGGTGGCGGTGATGAGGAAGAAAAGCATGTCGATGGCCATCGCGGTCGTTGCACCGTCTTCGCCTCGGCCGAGGGCTGGTCCGCCGTGGACGAGGTCGCGGGCGGCCTGGCGCAGGGCACGGTCGTGTCCGCGCTCGGCCCGCACGTGGGAGCGCGAGGCCCGCTCGAACGCGAATGCGGCGTCCCGCAGTTCCCGCCGGGTGTGGGCGGCGGAGGTCTTCGCGAGGGCGTCCAGGACCTCGCCGGCTGCCGCGATGTGGGCGGCGGCGACGGCGTCGTCGCCGTGTTCAACGACCGTGATCGCAGTCCAGGCAGCCGACGCGGTCCGCCGGCGCGCGGGGGAGGGGCTGTTGGGTGTTGCGCGGTCGGCAGTACCTGTCGAGGAGATCTCGTCGCCATCGGCGGACCAGCGCTCGCGGATGCGGGGTAGGGAGAGGTCGGGGGCGAGGCGCGCGCCGGGGTAGAACACGGGCTCGCCGTCCTTGTTGAGGTCGTCGGGCAGGGCGACCTTGTATCCGAGGAGGTCTCCGGAGGGCGCGGCGCGCTGACGGATCAGGAGGCCGGCAGCGGCGAGCCGCTCGAAGAACTCGCTCTCGCTGGTCGCGCCGGCCACGGCACGGCGTACCGTCTCGCGCAGTTCTTCGCGGGCGGTGCGCTCGCGGCCCTGGCGCTTGGCCTTGTGGAGTTCGGCGCTGGTGGGTCGCTTCGCGGCGGTGCCGTCGCCAGGCGCGACACGGTGGAGTCCGAGTTCCTGTTCGATGAGGCGGGCTTCGGCTTGGGCCCGTTTGCCGGAGCGGTGGTGGTCGGGGCGTCGGCCGTCTTCGCGGACGAGCGTGGCGACGATGTGGATGTGGTCGTCAGCGTGACGAACCGCAGCCCAGCGGCAGCCCGCGCCGTCGTGTGGGTCGATGCCGGTGGCGGCGACGATGCGACGGGCGATGTCCGCCCACTGCTCGTCGGTCAGGATCGGGTCGTCGGGTGCGGCACGCACCGAGCAGTGCCAGACGTGCTTGTCGGGCCGTTGGTCCGCGGGCAGGAGGTGGAGGGGCTGGTCGAGCAGTTCTTGAAGGTCCTTCTTCGTGACGGTGGCATCCCGGCCGGGGTCGGGGGACATGCCGTCGAAGGAGGCGACGAGGTGTGGGTCGATGTGTTCCTCGTGGGTGCCCTTGCCGTAGAGATAGTGCAGCAGTCCCAGCGTGTTGGAACCCTGTTTGTGAATCTGGGGAATCAAAGCGCCTCGTCTGCTTGCCGGTTGGCCACCCTGCCCGCTGCGGCTCTCACCGCGTCGGCCGCCCGGTGAATGTCAGCGATCACGTCCGTCAGGTGGGGCACGTCGGCGCCGGAGTTGAGAACCTTGGCTGCCTGATTGAGGTTGCTGCCGGCCCAGCCGAGCTGGCGCCGCATCGCGAACAGTTCGGTGAGTACATCGTGCTCGGTGGCGATGGCGACGGCAGTACGAGACTGGTCACGGGCCATGGCCAGGCCGCAATAGGCGAGGAAGCCGGCGACACTCATGCCGACGGTGTCTGCTCCGGCCTGGATGAGGGCGTGCTCGGTGGGGTTGAGACGGACGCTGTGGGCACGGCGCTGCTTCTTATCGCGCGGGCGTGCTCTTCCCTTGGGCCGCCCCTTGGGGGCGGTTCCTGGCTGCGATCCGCCCTCGGTCGCAGCCTTCCCGTCCGGCGCCCCCTGGTGCCGGTCGGGCCCCGCCACCCCAGGGGCGGGGACAGGTTCGGACACGCCCCCCTGGGGGGAGTGTCCGAACCTCCATCTTGCTCGCCCCGAAGCCGAGTTGAGGTCACGAACAGGTTCCGGGGCGGAAGGGCTCACGTTCGGGTTCGTCACAGTCCACCGCCCTGTGCTTCGTCGACGATTGCCAGGATGTCGCGGATGAACTCGACCGCATCCTCCGTGTCGGTCAGATGATGGATCCGCTCGTTCGGGGCGACCTGGACGAACCACTGTCCCTCGGGACCGTCGACTGCCGAATGGAGCAGCCCGCACTGGAGGAAGGTGTGCAGGAACGCCCAGATCAGGTGGTCCTCGAACTGGTCGGGCGTAGTTGAATGCGTCACGGCGATCTCCTTCGTGGAACGGTGTAGGTGGCGATGGCCCGGTACGGAGCCAAGCCATCTGCTTGCGGACTACCGGTATGGCCTACTTTTTGTGCGGTTTCAGCCGCATTCGGGGCAGCGTCCGACGTGGCTGTTGAGTGCCCGGGCCATCCGTGCCTTGGTCGATGCGGCTTGCGTGGCGCTGGACTTCGCCGCCGGCCTGCCCTCGTGCCGTAGAGAGTGGGCGAGCATGAAGCCGATCTCCCGCTCGTACTCCGCGCGGACGGTCTTGAACTGCTGGCAGGTCTTCATCGGGTAGTGCTCCTCGTCTGGTTGGTGTTGTCGCTCCGCAGGTGCTGCAGGACAAGGCTCAGTCGGTCGTTTCGGCCCCCTGTCAGGCCCTCGCGCCGCAGGATCTCCCGCAGCTGGACCCGGGTAACCGCTTCGTTGCCGTCGCGTGCGAGCAAAGCGGGGACGTGGGGGCGGACCTGCTGGGCGAGCTGGTCCACCGACTGCTCCGACGCACGCTGCGCCTGCGGGCTGCGGGACCAGCCACTGCGCTTGCCCTTGGCCTTCGTGGTCGGATTCCGCCGCAGGGGAACCTTGTGCCCCACCGTCGGTCCCCGATCTCCGGACGGCTCGGTCCCCGCGTTGGTGTGGCCCGGTCCCCGGTCCCCGATAGGTTCGGTCCCCCACTCGGTCCCGCTCGGTCCCCGGTCCCCGGTGGGGTCGGTCCCCGCGTTGGTGTGGCCCGGTCCCCGGTCCCCAATGGGTTCGGTCCCCGACTCGGTCCCGTTCGGTCCCCGGTCCCCGGCGAGGCCGGTCCCCGACTCGGTGTCCCCCGGTCTCCGAGTCGATTCAGGGGCCTGAGCTGGGGCTTCAACCTCGGGTCGGTCGGTCCCCGCACTGCCGTCGTGCCCCTGGTCCAGCTCCGGTCGGCCGGCTTCGGTCCCCGAGTTCCGGTCCTCGGTTCCGGGGACCGGTCCCCCTGTCCTGTGCGGTCCCCGGTCCCTGGTCAGTGCGGCGGGACCGTGGGGATGACCGCCGACGGGAACCGCCGTACTGGAGGGGTTTGGGTGGGGGACCGTTGTGGGCGTTCCGCTGCTGGTGTGGTGTGGGGACCAGGGGGAGGGGAGCGGGACCGTGGCGAGGGTGAGGGCGTGCCGGCGGGCGGCGAGCTGGTCGAGCAGCTGCGCGCGCTGGACGGGGTCAGTGCCGACCGCGGCCCTGCCCAGAGCCTTCGACAACCGTCGGGTGAGTCGTCGGCCGCGCACTCCCTGCTGCTGCCCGGGCGTGCGTTCTGCGAGGCGGGCGGCCAGGGCGACCGCGCGCGTGGTGGCTCGGTCGCGGGTGATCTGCGCGGCGTCGCGGTCTCGGGCAGCGATGCCCAGGCGGGACAGCAGCCGCTCGCGCGCCTCCCGTCCCAAGGTGGCGAGCAGCCCCTGGGAGGCTGCGCCCGGGGTGCGCAGGCGCAGTTCGATGCCCATGGCCAGGTGCCAGAGCACCGCCGCCATGATCGGCCCGACGAAGGCCCGGACCGTGCCGCCGACCAGCCCGCTCTCGGCGTAGGCGGGGATCACCTGCACCCCGGTGATCACCCAGACCAGCGTGCCCGGCAGGCCCGGCGCCCCCTCGCTGGCCAAGTGCTCCCGGGCCATCAGGGCGGTCGCGAACAAAGCGAGTTCGGCGGCGGCGAACATCCCGACGCGCTCGGCGGTGCCGGCGATGTCGAGGAAGTCCGCGGCGAACCGCCAGCTCGTGTCCGCGCTGTAGGCGGTGCAGCCGAGCGCGGCGAGGGCTGCGACCTTGACCGCCGGGCTGCCGAGACGTCTCTGCGGGTGGGTGATCCGACGCCGGATCGCCCACCCGGTCAGCACCAGGGCGAGGGCGGCGAGGGGAGCGCCGATCGCGAGGAGGAGTGGCAGATCCGGAGCGGCACCAAGGGACAGGACTGGGTGGGTCATGCGGCCTTTCCGAGGGGGGCGTGCGCCGAGGCCGGCGCCGCCGGCTGCTGGGTGCCGGGCTGGGTAGTCGTCGGGACAGCCGACTTGCGCTTCCGCTTCTTCTTGGGCTTGGGCACGCCGTAGGTGCGGTCGCGGTCGAAGACTTTGAGGGCGGCCTGGCGGAGCAGGTCGCGGGCGTGCTTGGGGCTGATCTGCAGGGCGCCGGCGAGCCGGGCGGTCCGCCAGCCGCGGACGTAGGCGTGGTCGATGACGAGCTGGCGCTCGTCCTCGGTCAGGTGCACGTCGCGCCCGTTGAAGAACGCGATCACGCGGGTGTAGTCGGTGCGTTTGTGCAGCCCGTCGTGCCAGGGGCGCCGTTCGGCTTCGGTGAGCCCGCCCCAGATGCCCTCCTTGAGGACGTTCTCCAGGGCGAAGTTGAGGCAGTCGCGGCGCACCGGGCACCAGCCACACAGCTCCTTCGCCTCGGCGATGTCGTCGTGGTCCCGGGGCCCGGGGAAGAACACGGCGTCGGCGTCCTCGACGTCCATGCCATGGCACGCCCCGCGGGTGTGCCAGCTGGTGTCGCCGATGCCGCGCAGGCCCGTGGGTGGCGTGTGGTGGGTGGTGATGTGGCGCATGGTGGTCTCCGATGTGCTGCCGCGTCGGCCGGTCGGGTCGGCGGGAGAAGGACGCGGGCGTCGGGCGGGTGCCGGCTGCGGCGCAGGGCAGGCGCCGCAGCCGGGGCAGGACGGTGGCGGTGCGCCGGCAGGGCGGGGCGATCAGGCCATCGAGGGCTGCTGGGCCTGCTGGTTGTGCTGGGCGGTGGCGAGGTCGAGGCGGCTGGGGTGCGCTTTGGCACACGGGGCGGTTCCGCGTGCTTTCCCGTCGGGGCCGGTCCGCCGACGGCGGCACGGCTCATCGATCGGGGCCAGGCACCAGTCGCAGCGCACCGCGAGGGCGTCGGGCCGGCCCTGGGCGACGGCCTCCTCGCGAGCTGCGCGGGCGGGCCGGTAGCGCGCGAGGGCTGCCCGGGGGGCGGGCGGTATGCAGGAGCCGACCTCCCGCAGCCGTGCTTCCAGTTCCGGATCGCGCTGCCCGCTGGCGATGGCCCGGTACTGCACGGGCTGCGCACAGCCGGTGGCCACCGCGTGCCGGGCGCTGACCAGGGCGGCGGTCCAGGCGGCCTGGTCGTCCGGGTCCACGGCCGGGGTGGGGTCGGTGTGCCGTCCCAGCCGGTCGCGCCGGTAGCTCTCCCACGGGCGGCCGATATCGGCCGCCACGATCGGGTACGGCGAGATGCGGATGTGGCTGCGGGCAGCGATGCGGGCGTCCCAGCCGTGCGGTGTGGCCATCGGCACGTCGCCGAGCAGCTCGTGCCACTGGGCGAGCTGGTCGCGGGCCTCGCCTGGGTCGGTGCGGCTGGTGCGGGGGTCGAGTCGGCCGATGTAGGCCAGCAGGGCGGCGATTTCGCGGCGGTCCATGGTCAGCCCTCCGTTGCGGTCGGCTCGTCGTCGAGAGCGGCGAGGAGCGCTGCGGTGTGGGCCTCGGCGCGGGTCATCCCGCCCGGCTGTGCGGGGCCCTTGCCGGGCAGGGCGTAGAGATTCGGGCGGCCCGGGGGGTGCTCCCGGGCGACCCAGGAGCGCCAGTCGGCAGCCCACACTCCCGCCGACTTCACGCCGCGGTCGGCGCGGTGGGCCCGCCACTTCGCGTCGGCCGCCTGCAGGCCCTCCTCGCCGAGGCGATCGAGGTGCCCTTGCTGGCGGATCCAGGTGTGGGTTTCTGGGTCGACCTTCCACTCGCTGGCCGAGGTGACGGTGCCAGCCCTACTGCTGTACCTACGGTTCACCTTCGGTTCACTACGGTTCTGGGGGGCGGAATCCGTACCCTCGGGGGTGCGGATTCCGTACCGTCGAGGGGTCGGATTCCGTCGCGAGGGGTCGGATTTCGCACCGGTCGGATTCCGTTGCGAGGGGTCGGATTCCGTACCCTTGACGGGCCAGATCCCGTACCGCTGGAGCTTCTCCGGCACCAGCTTGGGCACCGGGTCCGTGGCGCAGGACTCGACCTGGTCGACGCGCACGTTCGGCTCTTCCTTCCTGAGCACGGCGAGCTTGGCCAGGAAGGCGGCGGCGCGTGGCAGGCGGTAGACCGTGGCCCGCTGCGGGCCCTGGTAGTCGGCGAGCAGCTGCAGCTCGTCGCCGTCCGTGAGGGCTTTCAGCGCCGCACGCACTGCGGTCCGCGAGGCGTTCGTGCGCTCGACCAGGCTGCCCAGGGAGGCCCAGGCCACGCCCTGCTCGTCGGGGACCCGGTCGGCGATCGACAGCAGGACCAGGCGTGCGACCCCCCGGCTGGAGCTGTGCTCCCATACCCATTCGCGGGCGTCGGCGCTCATCGGCCACTCCCGTTGCCGGAGCGGAGCGGACGGCCTGGACGGGGCGCGGTGTTGTTCTCCGGACCGGGGCGGTACAGGGCCGAGGTCGGGCTGGTTGCCGTGCAGGCCCGTCGGGTGGGCCTTTTGCGCAGGGCGGGAGGCATGCAAGAATCCCCTTTGCAGTGATGCCACGCTGAGACGCCCCTGGAAGGGATCAGCGTGGTGATGGTGGGCAATCTCCGCCCTTGCCGGGGCGGGTCTATGCCGTGAAGCGCTCGGCGTCCGGGAGTTGTCGCTCTCGGGCGCCGCCGCTGTTTCTCGACCTATGCGGTCCGGTCCGTGTGCCGCTCACTCCTCGCAGTCGCAGCCGGGCAGGTTGCCCGGGGGACGACGAACATACGCAAGGAGCTGTGTCAAGGTCTAGAGTTGGTTCTCAAACTCTGTATTGGTTGCAGAAAGTGACGGAGCAACCCTCTGTGCTGCTGCCCAGAGGCGCTGGCTCTCACGGACTGTGATCTGTCCCCATAACTGTCCGGGCAGTCGCCGGGCACCCTTGGGGGAGGCGGCCGGCGCCAAGGCGCTCTCGGCGACGCGCCTTCCTGGCGTGACGGCAGGTGCGACACTCCCCTACGTCCTCTCGATTCGGTGATGGGGGGCGGCCAGTAGGCTGGCCGGTGCCAGCACCTGTTGCGGACTCGACTGCAGCGAGGTCTTTCCGCGTACGGGTGATCCGGATCTGTTGGATCTGCGCTGCGATGCGGGGCTCACCCAGGTGGAGGCCGCGGCCCTGCTCGGGACCAGTCATGTTCCGGTCAGCAATGAGGAGCGTGGCCGCCGGCGGCTCGATCCCCGCTTACGAGCCGCTCCTCGCGAAGGCGTACCACGTCACCGAGAAGGATCTTCTGGTGGCGCAGGACCGTAGCTTCGGCATCGCGCCGGCCGCCGTGCCGGCCGGGCCCTCGATGCCCGAGACCCTGGCCGGAAGGAGCACCTTCCTTCTCGGCAGCCGCTTCGCGGCCGACGAGGTTCCCGGCGACGCGGAGATCATGGGACGCATCAACGCCGGCGCCGGGCGACAGCTTCTGAGCGCCGCCGAGTTCGGCGCCCTGCGCTCGGGGGAGAGGGAGCTTGCCGACCTCCTGGGCGGCGCGGCCGACAGGGTGGTGTTCCTGGACGGGCTCGGGGAGGTCCTGGGTGTCTCGCCCATGGTCTTCCAGTCCGACGACGTGGTGGCGCGCCAGGTCGTGGAAGGCATCCAGCGCCTGGCGGCCAGCGGTCAGGGCTTCGCGATGGCGGCCCGCGGCGCTGAGGAGATGGGTGTCTCGCCGCAGATGCTGGCCGCTCTCGCGGCGGTGTTGGAGCAGGCGGAGCGCGATCGACCCGGCCCGCAGCCCAACTGACACCTCACAGCCAGAGGCTGGCGGTTGCCATGCCCAGCCCCGCGCCGGCCAGGGCCTGGGCCACCGTGTGGTACGACAACGCGTCCAGCAGACAGCCAGCACCACGTCGTAGGCGAGAATCCACCACGGCGTGTGCACCACGGCGAGCATGGTCACCACGGCGCTGGCGACGGCAGCGTCCACGCTGATCTTCCACAATGATCTTCAAAGCGCCTTCTCTCGTGTCACATGCTGCAACGGCTCGTGAACCGACTGGCCGCGACGCACACCAAACCCGGTTGGGCGTCACTGCGCTGACCCTGCGAGGCCAATATGCACGGCCATCTCCCCTTCCTGTCACCCCGGTTCCTTGCGGTCCCGTTGTGTCAGGGTCCTTCGCAAGATCGTGATCGGTCCGGTTTCGTCGGGTGTCGACGTGATGCCGGGTTTCGTGTCTGCGGGGTGGGGTCGGGAAGCAGTGCAGGCACGGTCGCAGTGATCATGTGAGTGTCGA
>NZ_JAAGLX010000064.1:0-36330 GCF_010548325.1 Streptomyces sp. SID13666
GGCGCCGCCCGCGCCCGCGACGACGAACCCGCGCCGGTCGTGCAGCGCGGTGCCGGCGGTCGCGTCGAGCGCGGCCACGCAGTCCTGCGGCGTCCAGGCGACGCGCGCCGCCGTACGGTCGCCCACCGGCAGCCAGGCCGGCCACGGGGAGGAGGACAACAGGGCGTGCGGAACGCCGAGTTCGCTGGCGAGGGCCTGCTGGGTCTCCAGGTCGGGGACGACGCCGCGGTGCTCCCAGCGCCACGCCTTCTCCCGGCGCGCGGACATGTTGCCGACCCGGCGGGCCACGATGTCGACCACGTCCTGGTACGTCCAGCCGCGCTCCGCGCGTATACAGCTCAACGGGTGGCCCAAGGGCTGCTCCCCGTCGGTCACCGCGCGGTTCCCCGGCATGCGGTCCCCCTCCCCGTCCTCGGCTTTCGGATGCCGCACTGTAGCGCCGTCAAATGACCGGCTGTGAAAGTTCGTTGGCGCGGTGAGGCTACAGCGAAGCTACACGGGCGTTCCGACCGCGCCGCGAGGCCCTGATCCGGGCCTGGAGGCCCGGCTTCCGGGGGGCCTGGAGTGCCAGCGGTCGATGGCACCAAATGCCGTTCGCTGAACGGTTATTGACAACGGGGCCGCCGGAACGGTCAGCTTCTGCCATCCCCTTGGAGGCAACCATGACCTGCCCCGTCGACCACAGTCGCATCGCCCTCGACCCGCTCGTACGTGATCTTGTCGGGGAGGGTGCCCGGCTACGGCAGGCCGGGCCCGTGGTCGCGATCGAGGTGCCGGGCGGAGTCGAGTGCTGGGCCGTCACGCGCCACGCCGAAGCCCGCCGACTGCTCACCGACGCGCGCCTGGTGAAGGACATCAACCGCTGGGGTGCCTGGACCCGTGGGGAGATCCCCACGACGTGGCCGCTGATCGGTCTGGTCGCCCCCGGCACGAGCATGGTCACCGCCGACGGCGACGACCACAAGCGGCAGCGGCTGCTCACCGCCCAGGCGCTCACCCCGCGCCGGATGGAGCGGCTGCGACCGCGGATCGAGGAGATCACCCGCACGATCCTCGACGAGTTCGAGGCGGCCGGCGCGGGCGGCGCCGTCGTCGACTTCAAGGCCGTGTTCGCGTTCAAGCTGCCGATGCGCGTCATCAGCGAGCTGATGGGCGTCGAGGCCACCGAGCACACCCGGCTGCGCGAGCTGTACGACACCTTCTTCAGCAGCGTCACCCCCGCCGACGAGGTGCGGGCGGCGATGGCCGAGCTGTTCGCGTTCTTCGCGAGCGTCGTGGCGGAGAAGAAGCGGCGGCCGGGCGGCGACCTCACCAGCGCACTGCTCGCCGCCACCGAGGGCGGCGACCGGCTGTCCGACGAGGAGCTGGTCGGCACCCTCCTGGTCATGATCGCCGCAGGTCATGAGACCACCATCAACCTGATGGTCAGCGCCGTCCGCGGGCTGCTCACCCACCCCGACCAGCTGGCGCTCGTGCGCTCGGGAACCGTCCCCTGGACGGCGGTCGTCGAGGAGACGCTGCGCTGGTCCCCGCCGACCACCAACTTCCTGTTCCGCTACGCCACCGAGGACATCCCGGTCGGCGGAGTGGTCATCAAGGAAGGCGACGCGGTGATGATCTCCTACGGCGCGATCGGCCGGGACGAGGTGCAGCACGGGCCGACCGCCGAGGAGTTCGACATCACCCGCGACGCCGCCCGGCACCTCTCGTTCGGCTACGGCCCGCACGTCTGCCCCGGCGCCCCCCTCGGCAGGCTGGAGGCCCTGGTCGCGCTGCCCGCGCTCTTCGACCGTTTCCCCGGCCTCGCACTGGCCGTGCCCGAGGACCAGCTCGCCAACAACCCGTCGATCCTGGTCAACAGTCTGCGCGAGCTCCCGGTGCGGCTCCCGGGGTAGCGCGGGGGAGGGGTGTGCCCGGGAGGAGCGCGTCCGGGGCCCGGCTTATGGTGGACGCATGACCACCGATCTCGCCGGCAGTACCCCGGAAGCCGGGCTTCCGGGCAAGCCGACCGCGGCAGCCCGCACGACGCTGTCGCACATCATGACGGCGCACGACACCAATCTGCTCGGCACCGTCCATGGTGGCGTGATCATGAAACTCGTCGACGACGCGGCGGGCGCCGTCGCCGGCCGGCACTCGGGCGGCCCGGCGGTCACCGCGTCGATGGACGAGATGGTCTTCCTGGAGCCGGTCCGGGTGGGTGACCTCGTCCATGTGCGCGCCCAGTGCAACTGGACCGGGCGCTCCTCCATGGAGATCGGTGTGCGCGTCATGGCCGAGCGGTGGAACGAGTCCACCCCCGCGACGCAGGTCGGCAGCGCCTACCTCGTGTTCGCCGCGGTCGACGAGAACGGCAGGACCCGGCCGGTCCCGCCGGTGATCCCGGAGACCGAGACGGACAAGCGGCGGTACCAGGAGGCGCAGATCCGCCGGATGCACCGGCTCGCCCGCCGCGAGGCCATCAAGGAGCTCCGCGAGAAGCGCGCCGCCGAAGGATTCGACGACTAGGGCGCGCACCAGACACCGTGGGCCAGGCGGGACTTTCGCAACACGCCCCAAAGGCCTCCCATGGCCCGGCGGCTCAGGCGCACACCACCTGGTCGCCGGTCACCGCACCCGCCGCGCCGCCCGTGGCCGGTGCCGGATCCTGCGCCCGGATCGCCGTGACGCCCTTGTACCCGGCGCCGATGGTCACCTTCATCAGCGGTCCCTGCCCGACGGCCGGCACCAGCTCCGCGCCCGGCAGCGCGGCCGCCAGGGACTTCGCCGAACGGTCCCAGCGGGGGTCGAAGCGGATGACGGTGCGCGGCACGTTGTGCACGGTCGCGTTGCCGGGGGATCCCGTGGTGGCGAAGCCGGTGGCGCGCAGCGCCTTGTCCGCCCGGTCGCCGAGGCCGGTGACGGCCGTCCCGTTGTCGACGTGGACCCGGATCGAGTGCGGATCGACGTCCACCTGGACCTTCGACGACTGCCGGCGCTTGGCGTCGGCCGGGACCCGGACGGCCAGCGGCTGGTCCGCGCGGATCGCCGCCCAGAGCTTGCCGGCCTTGGCGTCGTCCCACTTCACCGTCGAGCCGATGCCCTTGACCTGGTAGCCCACGTTGCCGATCGGCACCGAGGTGAACTCCGAGGAGCCCGGGGTGAACCCGCGCAGGCCCTGGGCCAGCGAGATCAGGTCCTTCGGCTTGAGGTCCTGGTCGGCGCGGACCGACCCGAGCACCGTCGAGGCGATCCGGCTGAGCTTGACCGGGTCGGTGAGCAGTCCGCCGCTGGTGATCCGGTGGATGATCTGGGCGAGGAAGCGCTGCTGGCGCTGCATCCGGCCCAGGTCGGAGGCGCCGTCGAGGTGGCGGGAGCGGACGTACTGCAGGGCCGCGCCGCCGTTCAGCCGGGAGGTGCCGACCGGCAGGTCGAGGCCGGTGTACGAGTCCTTCAGCGGGCGGACCGTGCAGACCTGGACACCGCCGAGGACGTCCACCGACTTCATGAAGCTGATGAAGTCGATCTCCAGGTAGTGGTCGATGTGCACCCCCGTCATCTTCTCGACGGTGGCGACGGTGAGCTGGGGGCCGCCGTCCGCGTAGGCCGCGTTGATCTTCGCGGCGTGGCTGACGTGTTTGGCGCCGCTCACCGCGTCGTCGTGCGGCGGCAGCATGACGTAGCTGTCGCGCGGGATGCTGACGACGCTCACCCGGGAGCGGTCCTCCGACAGATGCACCAGCATGATCGTGTCGGTGCAGTGGCAGGGCGCTCCGCCGAGGTGGTAGCGCTCCTTGTCGGCCGGTTTCAGCCCGTCCCGCCCGTCGGTGCCGACCAGCAGGAAGTTGATGCCCTTGGTGCTGCCGGGGCGGTCCCGCATCCCGCCGAACGCGTCCACCCGGTCGATGCTGTCGCCCACTCCGCTGACCACGGCGTGGCCGACGCCGCTGGTCGTGATGATCGCCAGGGCCAGCCCGCCGGCGATCCGGGTGCTCCAGCGCACCGGCCGTCTGCCGGACCGTCCGCCGGGCTGTCTGCCGGACCGCGGGGCCTGCCGCGGTCCCGGCCGCCGGGCGGAATTGACCGGTGGACGGGGCCTGCGGGGCGGGGTGGCGGGCGGGCGAGCGGGTGGAACCGTCATCGGGGCGCACCTCCGCGGGAGACAGGGGACCCGGTCAGGCTAGACAAAACGGACAGTATTCAAAGCCCCCCACACGCTGGGGTCCCCCATTCGCGGTAACGTTTCCCGCGATGAACGCTGCCAACGACCCCGCCGCCCCCGCTGTCTCCGTGATCATGCCGGTGCTCAACGAGGAACGTCACCTGCGCGACTCCGTCCGGCACATCCTGGAGCAGGACTACCCAGGTGAGCTCGAGGTCGTCATCGCGCTCGGTCCCTCCGGGGACCGTACGGACGAGATCGCCGCCGAGCTGGTCGCGGAGGACCCGCGGGTCCACACCGTGCCCAACCCCACCGGCCGCACCCCGGCCGCGCTGAACGCCGCGATCAAGGCGTCCCGGCACCCGGTCGTGGTCCGTGTCGACGGGCACGGGATGCTCTCGCCGGACTACATCGCCACCGCCGTGCGGCTGCTGGCCGAGACCGGCGCGGCCAACGTCGGCGGCATCATGCACGCCGAGGGCGAGAACGCCTGGGAGGACGCGGTGGCCGCCGCCATGACGTCCAAGGTCGGCGTCGGCAACGCGGCCTTCCACACCGGTGGTGTCGCGGCCCCGGCCGACACCGTCTACCTCGGTGTCTTCCGCCGTGAGGTGCTGGAGCAGCAGGGCGGCTACAACGAGGAGTTCATCCGCGCCCAGGACTGGGAGCTGAACTACCGGATCCGTGAGGCCGGCCACCTCATCTGGTTCTCGCCCGAGCTGCGCGTCTCCTACCGGCCCCGGCCGAACGTGCGCGAGCTGGCGAAGCAGTACAAGAACTACGGCCGCTGGCGTCATGTCGTCGCCCGCTACCACCGCGGCTCGGTCAACGTGCGCTACCTCGCGCCCCCGGCGGCCGTGCTCGGCATCGCGGCGGGCATCGTGGTGGGCGCGGCCGTCACCCCGTGGGGCTTCGTGATCCCGGCCGGGTACCTCGCCGCCATCGGGCTCGGCTCGGTCCCGGCGGGCAAGGGCCTGTCGTTCGGGGCCCGGGTGCGGATCCCGGTCGCGCTCGCGACCATGCACATGTGCTGGGGCTGGGGCTTCCTCACCAGCCCGCGTTCCCTGGCGAACAAGGTCATCGCCAGCCGGCGTCCCAGTGTGACGACGGCCGGCGTCTGAACCCACCGCGCCGGCCCGGACCGCTGTCGGTCCGGGCCGGCGCCATGTCCGGGTGCCGGCTACCAGACGTAGTGGGCGCCCGGGTACGTGTTCACCTTCATGCACGCCGAGGTGTCGGCGCCGTTGAGCGCGGACGAGGTGGACGGCGCCTTGTCCGGCGCTCCGGAGCCCGAACCGCCCGCCGTCTTCGGGTACGTGGTGCCCGTACGCCAGTCGGAGCCGACGACCACCGTCACCTTGGTCACGCTCTTGGAGCTCCGTACCGCGCTGTCCGGCAGCCCCAGTGCCTTGGCCACCGCCTGGGCGTCGCCCTTCAGGGCGGCGCTCGGGTAGCTGACCGTGGTGTCGGTCTGCGGCTGCGGAGTGGTGTCGGAGGCGGCCCGGGTGAAGCCGAGGGTGCTGAGCCGGCCCACGATGGTCTTGGCGCGACCGCTCACCGCCGCCTGGGACGCGGTGGCGGTGCCGTTCCGCACGGTGACGTCGATCTCGCCCTTGGGCGCCGCCGGGTCGGCGGGCGAGGCGGTCACGGTGGCGGCCGCCCCGGGCGTCGGCGCCTTGGCCTTGCCGTCGACCGGGTTGTCCGCGCGCACCAGCGCGAAGAGCTTGTCGGCGTCACCCGGCTTCGGGATGACGTGCGCCTTGTTCTTCGGGTCCCAGTCCCACGGCATCGTGGTCATGGTGATCCGGTCGGCGGGCACCTTCTTCAGCTCGTTGCCCAGGTCGTACAGCTTCTTGACGGTGCCGAGGCCGGTGTCGACGGTGACCGACTTGGTCGCCGCCTCGGCGAGGCCGGTGAGCTGCCCGGGGTCGGTGAGCTTCGCGCCCTTCTTGAGCTCGCGGATCATCGAGTTCATGTACATGTGCTGCGCGTGCGTACGGCCGAGGTCGGTGCCGTCCTCGAAGCCGTGCCGGGTGCGCAGCCACTGCAGGGCCTGCTCGTCCTTGATGGTCGTGGTGCCGGCCTTGAGCTTCAGCCCGGACTGCTTGTCGTAGATGTTCTTGTCGACGCAGACCGGGACCCCGCCGATGGCGTCGGCCATCTTCACCACTCCGGCGAAGTCGACCATCATGAAGTGGTCGATGGAGATGCCCGTCATCTCCTCCCACGTGGCGACCGTACAGCCGGGACCGCCGTGCGTGAGGCTGGCGTTGATGATGTCCTCGGACTTCTTGTAGACCGTGCCGTCGTGCGGGTCGGTGCACTTGGGGATGGCCACCCGGGTGTCGCGCGGGATGCTGATGACCGTCATGTTGCTGCGGTCGGCCGACAGGTGCAGCAGCATCTGGACGTCGGCACGGGGCTTCTCGCCCCGGGTGTCCGCGGCGCCGCCGAGCTTGACGTTCTCGTCGGAGTTCCGGCTGTCGGAGCCCATCAGCAGGATGTTGAGCGGCGTCTGGCCCTCGGCGTTGGCCTGCGGCTTGGAGAGTTTCGCGTCGCTGAGGTTGAGCTCGTCCTTCTTGATGTTCGCGTTGAGGTGCTCGTAGTACGCCCAGCCCGCGCCGGCCGTGCCGAGGACCGCCACGGCGGTGCCGATCCCGATCCAGCGCAGGGCCCGGCGCCGGCGGCTCCGCGGCGCCTTGCGGGACCGGGAGCCACCCCGGCGGTGGCCGCTGCCCGCTGCCTGCCGAGACGTTTCTGCGGACGGCGAGCCAGGAGTCCGCGACGATGCGTCCGCGTACGGATCCGCGCCGGCCCCGCCGGCGTCTGACCCGTACAGACTGTCGTCCCAGCCCAGTTCGGAGGGGCTGTTCTGCGCGGGAACGCCGTTCCGCGTCGCCGTGCCTCTGGTTCGCCGGTGCTCCACGTCCTCTACTTCCACTGGTAGGGCTTGTAGACGTCCATGCAGCCCTTGTCGGTGCCGTTCAGCGCGTCCGCGTTGGTCGGGACGGAGCCGGCGCCCGGAGCCGTCTTGCCGTAGTCGGTGCCCGAGGTCCAGTCCGCACCGATGATCACGGTGACGGCCGTCACATCGGCCGAGGCCTTCACCGCGGCGGCCGGGATCTTCAGGGCGGTGGCGACGGCCAGGGCGTCTGCCCTGCCCTGCTCACCCGCGCTCGTCGGGTAGTTGACGACCGTGCCCTTGCTGGGCTTCGCGGACTGACTGGCCTTCGCCTTCGTGAAGCCGCTCGTGACCAGCGCCTTGGAGACGTTGGACGCGCGGTTCTCGACGGCCGAGCCGTTCTTGTCGCCCGCGGTGCCGTTCACGACGCTGACCGCGATGGTGGCCGGGGCCGCGGCGGCCGGGCCCGACTTGGTCGGAGCCGGCTTCGGGGTGTTCGCGGCGGTGCCGTTGGCGTCCATGGCGACGTCGTTGCGCAGCAGCGTCCAGATCTTCGCCGCGTCCGCCTTGGCCGGGATGTAGTGGGCGTCGGGGTTCAGCGGGTCGGCGAGGTGCGGCATCGTCAGCATCGTCATCCGGTTCGCCGGCACGCTCTTGAGCTCCATACCGAGGTCGTAGAGCTTCTTCGGCGTGCCGATCTCCTTCGAGACCCGGAACGCCTCCATCGCCTTCGTCGCCAGGTTGTTGAGGCGCGCCGGGTTGGTGAACAGGCTCTGGCTCTGCAGATTGCGCATCATCGAGTTGAGGTACATGTGCTGCGCCTTGGCGCGGCCCGCGTCGTCACCGAAGGCGTGCCGGGTGCGCAGCCACTGCAGCGCCTGCTGGCCCTTGACCGGCCAGGTGCCGGCCTTCATCTTCAGACCGGAGCCGCCCTTCTGGGCCGGGGTCGGATGGTCCCAGATGTTCTGCTTGACGCAGACCTCGACATCGCCGACGGCGTCGGCCATCTTCACCACACCGGCGAAGTCGACGGTCATCCAGTGGTCGATGTAGACGCCGGTCAGGTTCTGGATCGCCGCGCGCGTGCAGCCGGCGCCACCGCGGCCCAGCGACTCGTTGATGATGTCGTTCTCGGTCGCCTTGAACACCTTGCCGGTGGCGGTGTCCGTGCACTCGGGGATGGGCATCCGGGTGTCGCGGGGAATGCTGACCACCGACATGTTGCTGCGGTCGGCGGATATGTGGAGCAGCATGATGACGTCGGCGCGGGGCGGTTCGCCCGCCGTGTCGCGCGCGCCGCCCAGATCCTTGTTGGCCTCGGAGTCGCGGGCGTCGGAGCCGAGCACCAGGACGTTCAGCGGTGTGTCGCCGTCGGCGTTCGCCTTGGACGGCGCCACATCGCTCTTGCCGTTGTTCAGGTCACCGGTGCGGATCTTCCCGGCGAGGTATTCGTAGTACGCGTATCCCGCGCCGGCGCCGGCGAGGATGAGCAGCGAGAGCGTGCCCGCCACCCAGCGGAATATCCGGCTCTTCCGGCTGCGCGGCTGCCGCCGGCCACCGGCGCGGCGGTGTCCGCCGCCCCCGCCGCCCCCGCCGGTACCGCCGTTCCGCTGCCCGGGTACCGAGGCCGTGCCGGCGCCGACCAGCGACGGGTCGGTGACGGCGCCCGTGACGGTGCCCGCGCCGGGGCTCGGATGGGAGCCCGTACGCGAGGCGGTGCCGTCACCGGATCCGTCCCAGCCCTGGCCCCCGCCCTGGCCCCCGCCCTGGCCGAGGCCCTCGACCGGGTCCTGGTACAAGCTCTCGTCCCAACCGGGATCTCCCGGTCCCTGGGCGTCTCGCGCCCCACCGCCCCGTACACCGCTGTCCCGCATGGCCCCCCCTGGATACGTCATTTCGCGCAGACGCTCTTGTCGTCCGCCACGACCTTCTGAATTCCCTCCGGCGCCGAAGTCGGCGCGGCTATCGGTGTTCCCGCGCCCTTGAAGTCCTTGCCAAGGGTGAGCGTCATGTTGGCCTTGGCCGCCGCGTCGACCGTCCCCGGCTGCAGCGCGGACGCCGGCAGCCCCATCATCGCGGCCAGGGCGCGCGCCTGGTCGGCCTGGTTCGGCGCGTAGACGAGCGTGGTCGTCGCAGCCGTTCCGGCCGGGGCGTTGCCGCCGTTGGTGGAGCGGTTGACGGCCTTGTTGTTCTGCAGCCAGTTGATGGTGTCCTGTGCGGCCCCGGTCACGCCACTGCCGTTGAACACCTTGACGCGAACCTGTGACGCGGGGGCCTTGGAGCCGGACAGTTTGTCCGGGGCCTTGGAGGCGTCCGGGGTGCCCGGCTTCTTGGCCACCGCGGTCAGCGAGATGTCGCTCTTCACCATCGAGAAGACCTGCTGGGCCTTGGTCGGGTCGAGGATGACCGTCTTGTGGACCTTGCCGTCCGCCGGGTTGTCGATGACCGGGACGGTGGCGAAGGTGATGTTCTTGGTGTCGACCGCGCTGAGGTCCTTCGCGAGGTCGGACAGTTTCGAGATGCTGCCGATGGCACTGTCGACGGTGAGTGCCTTGGTGGCCGCGTTCGCCAGCTTCCACAGCTTGCTGGGGCTGGTGAGGGTGTCACCGGACTTCATCTGACGGATCATCGAGCCCAGGAACTGCTGCTGGAGCTTGATGCGGTCCAGGTCGCCGCCGAAGCCGACCGCGTGCCGGGTCCGGACGAACGCGAGCGCGTCGTCGCCCGACACCTTGTGGTGGCCCTTGCCGAGGTCGAGGTGGGACTTGGGGTCCTTGATCGGCTTGGCCAGGCAGATGTCGACGCCGCCGACCGCGGTCGACAGGTCCTTGACCGCGGTGAAGTTGGCCATCATGAAGTGGTCGACGCTCACCCCGGTCAGCGCCTTCACGGCGCGCATGGTGCACCCCGGGTCGCGGCCCTCCTGGCCGAGACTGGTGTTGAACCGGACCTTCTGCTCCCCGGCGATGACCTTCGTCGAGCCGTCCTTCTGCTTCGTCGGGCAGTCCGGAATGTCCGTGATCAGGTCGCGCGGAATGCTCAACGCGGTCGCGTTGGTGCGGTCCTTGGAGACATGGAACAGGATCGTGGTGTCGGCATGGCCGACGCTGCCCGCGTCGCCGTACTCCTTGCCGAGCCCCTCACGGCTGTCGGTGCCGATCACGAGGATGTTCACCGGACCGTCGGCGGTGACGTTCTTGTTGCCCGCGTCGCCGACGTCGACGGTGGTGATGTTGTTGTTGAAGTGCTGGTAGACCAGATAGCCGCCGATGGAGCCGGCGACCAGCACGAAGCCGACCGTGGCCGCGGTCCAGACGAGGGCCTTCTTCTTGCGGGACTTCCGGGGCTTGCCCTTGCGACGGCTCGCCCGGTTCGGTGCGTCCGAGGGGTTCGACGGGGTGCTGCGGGTGCCCTGCTGCTCGCGGCGCTCACGCCTGCCGCCCTGTGCGGACACGCTCGGTGACGGAGGCTGTTCGGGGTCTATCCGCAGCACGTAGCTGCCCGTCTCCGGATCAAGGACCCACTGGTCTGCCGGGTCGATGTTCCTGTGGCCTTGCGTGTCCACGGTTGCTCGGGTCCTCCGTCGGTGCCACGCGGCGCCTGCCCCCTGGGCGCTCGATCTTCTGGTCTTCCGTGTGAATGCGGGCCGGTTGACCATCCTCCGGGTCCGGCCGGATCGCTCACACTAGCCCCACACTTCAGCGTCTAGTCACGTGCGTGACAAATTCCACTCCCCTACAACTGGACAAACCATCCAATCCAACCGGCCTGTTGGTCATACCTTTTATTGCGCTTTACCACAGATGTCTTGGTCGGCCGTCGTGCCCGGAAACGTCGGTTCGCCCCCACTCGGCACCGGAGTCGGTTTCGTACCCCGCGACTTGCCGTCCTCCCCGCTGCCGGTGGCCGTGGGTTCGGCGACCGCCGTGGGTCCGGCGGTCGCGGGTGCGGTGGTCGCCGGCGCCGTCGGCTTCGGCGTCCCGTCCGTCGTCCCCGAGACCCCGACCGGCTTGTCCGCGCGGAGCGTGGCGAAGAGCTGATCCGCCTCGGGCTGGATGAGTTCGTCCCGGTCGTTGTTGTTGATGTACGGCTGGCGCGGCGCCGTCAGGAAGCGCACCGCACTGGTCGGGGTGTTCTCCAGGCTGCGGACGAGGTCGTACAGCTCGCCCAGCGAATCCAGGCCCGGGTCCGCGGTCAGCGACGACGTCGCCGCCGAGAGCAGCGGGTACAGCTTGGTCGGGTTGAGCAGCACACCGTCGCTGCGGATCTTGTTCACCAGCGAGGCCAGGAAGTCCTGCTGGCGGTTCATCCGCTGGGTGTCGCTGCCGTCGCCGATGCTGTACCTGGCGCGCACATAGCCCAGCGCCTGCTCGCCGTAGAGCGTCTGCTTCCCGGCCGGGAGGTTCAGATGCGCCTCCGGGTCGCGGATCGCCTTCGGCACGCACACCTCCACTCCGTCCACCGCGTCGACCATCTTCTTGAAGCCGCTGAAGTCCACGATCAGGTGGTGGTCGATGCGGATACCCGTCATCCGCTCGACGGTACGGATCGTGCAGGCCGCCCCACCGAATTGGAACGCCCAGTTGAACTGGACGTACTTCTCCTGGGTCATGGTTCCGTTCGCCTGTGTGCAACTGGGCACATGGGCCATCAGATCGCGCGGGATGCTGACCGCGGTGGCGCTGCTGCGGTCGGCGGACAGGTGCAGCAGGATCGTGGTGTCGGAGCGCTGGGTGCCGCTGTCCTTGCCGTACTCGGTGTTGCCGTTGCCGCGGTTGTCCGACCCGATGAGCAGGATGTTCTCGGCCGAGGTCGGACCGGGGGTGGGCCGTTCCGCCTGGATGCGCTCCAGCTCGTTGGCGGTCCTGAAGTCGGTCTTGATGTTGCCGTCGAGCTGCTGGTACAGGTACCAGGCGGTCCCGGTGCCCGCGAGCAGCAGGAGGACGGTGGAGAGGCCGAGCACACGCAGCCAGCGACGCCCCTTGCGCGCCGCGGGTGCGGCGGGCGGGGTGTCAGCGCCCTCGGCGCCGTCCCCGGCAGGCGACACGTCCTCCGGTTCCGGCGGCGGGGCGGGCGTGCCTCCTTGCGTGGTCACGTCTGCGCCCATCCCTCGGTGAGTCACTCGGTGCCGGACCCCTCGGGCGGAAAGGCCCGACCGGCACCCGTTCAGACAGCCGATTCCCGTTCATGGTTGCGTGACTTCGCTCTTCCCTTGGTCGGTGATCAACCCAGCATCCCCCAGGACGGCGCGGCGGGCCCGGGGGAGGGGGTCGCTATTGGGCCGTGTGGGTGACGCGCTCGCTCTTCTCCCGTTGTGCCAGCTGGTCGGCGGGCAGCCGGTCGAGGTGCCGGCACAGGACGACCGAGCCGTCCGCGGCCAGCGGTGCCAGCAGGCCGGCGGCCAGCCCGTCCCAGTCGTCGAAGGACCGGCCGGAGAGCAGCCGGGAGCCCTGGCCGAGGCCCAGCCCGGCGGCGCTCTCGCGGGCCCGTCCGACCACCTCGGCGGCTGTCAGTACCGAGCCGTCCGGGAGCTGGAGCGCGGGTGCGTCCGGGCCGACCGGGGCGTAGGGCGCGAAGCGGTCGCCCTGGCTGGGCACCTCGACCGCGTAGTCGGCGAAGCCGGCCGGCGGCTGCGGGAAGCGGCCGCCGAGCGGGCGCAGCGCGAGCGCGACCCGCTCGCCGTCGCAGGCCAGGGCGGCATCGAGCGTCTCAGGTCCGCTGACCACCAGGTCGGCGGCGGCCGGATCGCCGCCGGGGACGACGACCACTCCGGTGGAGAAACAGGCGAGCAGCCAGACCGCGGTCTGCCAGTGCGCGGGCAGCAGCAGCGCGAGCCGGTCACCGGGCTGCGCGCCGAGGTCGTCCTGGATCAGGTTGGCGGTCTTCGCCACCCAATTGCCGAACGTGGCCACGGAGAGTTCGACGCGTTCGCCGGTGGCGTCGTCGTAGAAGGTCACCAGCGGGCGGGCGGGCTCCGTCCGGAGGGCGTAATCCAGCAGGCCGGCGGGGGTGTTGGCGGTAGCGGTCACCCGGCTCAGGCTACCCGCCGCCGGGCCGGCGGCCCTCGCCCGGACGGGCGAGGGCGGAGGGTCGTTCCGGCGGACTGTCCGTCAGATCTCGACTGGACATATATGAGGCTTATGTAACGATCTGTCCTATGCGTGCATTCCTAGCCACCACCATCGGCGTCGCGTGCACGGCCGCGCTGGCGCTTCCGTTCGCCGTTCCCACGGGCGCCGCCGCACACAGCGGGCGTTCCGCGCGGCCGGCCCACCCGACGGCCTCCCAACTCCCGGGCAGCACCCGCAACCTTCCGCTGGTGCCGCTCTCCGCCCCCACCGTCACCCATGGAACCGACCGTGCGCCCGGCGCCCCCGCCGAGCAGGGTCTGTCCGCCCGTCAGGTCGCCCCGTTCTCCCTGCTCGGCGTCACATGGGACAACCCGGCGGCCGATCTCGACGCCGCCGTCCAGGTCCGCACCCGGGCGGCCGGCACCGGCACCTGGTCGGGCTGGCGGGACGTCCAGGCGCACAACGACGACGCCCCCGATCAGGACGGCCGGACCGGCCGCGGCGCCACCGCCCCGCTGTGGGTCGGCGCCTCGGACGGTGTCCAGGTCCGCGTGCGGCCGGCCGCCCGTGGTGACCGCGGCGCCGGTTCCGCCGCCAAGGTGGTGCCACTGCCCGGCGGACTGCGCCTGGAGATGGTCGACCCGGGCGACGACGGCCCGGTCACCCCTGCCACTCCGGCGGTCCCAGTCACCCCGGCCACCGCGCCGAGTGCCCCCGTCACCGATCCGAGCGCACCGGCCACCACTCCGGCCACCACTCCGGCCACCACTCCCGCCACCACCCCGGTCCTGGACGACCGCGGTGTGGAGTCGGCCCCCGGCGCCGCTCCGGTCACCGAGCTCCCCGCGCTCACCAAGGAGGAGACCGCGGTCACGGCGGCCGGCGCGCCCTACGTCGGCGCACGTCCCCGGATCGTCACCCGGGCCGGCTGGGGCGCCGACGAGAAGCTGCGTGAAGCGGGCTTCGTCTACACCAACACGGTGAAGGTGGTCTTCGTCCACCACACCGCCACCGGCAACGACTACACCTGCTCGGGGGCGCCCGCCCTCATCCGCAGCATCTACCGCTACCACGTGGAGAGCAGCGGCTGGCGGGACATCGGCTACAACTTCCTCGTCGACAAGTGCGGAAACATCTACGAGGGCCGCGCGGGCGGCGTCGCCAAGCCGGTCATGGGCGCTCACACCATGGGCTTCAACACCGACAGCGCGGGCGTCGCGGTGCTCGGCACGTTCACCTCCAGCTCGGCTCCCGCCGCGGCCGTGAAGGCGGTGTCCCAGCTCGCCGCCTGGAAGCTCGGTCTGCACGGAGGCAACCCGACCGGCACCACGCACCTCACGTCCGGTGGCGCCAACCTGTACGCGAAGGGCACCAGCGTCAAGCTCAACGTCATCTCCGGGCACCGCGACGGCTTCGCCACCGAGTGCCCGGGCACCAAGCTCTACGGCCAACTCGGCAGCGCCCGTAAGACGGCAGCCGATCTGCAGGGCCGCTGACCCCCCGTCCACCCCTCCCTTCCGCGGCCCCGGCGACCACTGTGTCCCGGGGCCGCGGAACTCGTGCGCCCCGGGGTCGTGGAGCGCGGGGTTCCGCGTGCCCGGCGGTGCGAGTGGTCAGCTCATCCCTTCATCTGCCTAAGATTGCCGCCCACCGGCCCGCCCACCAGGAAGCAGAGACGAACCCAGGTGACTGAAGCGATCCTCTTGGTCGGCGGCAAGGGCACGAGACTGCGCCCGCTGACGGTGCACACGCCCAAGCCCATGGTCCCGGCGGCCGGTGTGCCGTTCCTGACCCACCAGCTCGCCCGCGCCCGCGCGGCCGGCGTCGAGCACATCGTGCTCGCCACGTCCTACCTCGCCGAGGTCTTCGAACCGCACTTCGGCGACGGCTCCGCGCTCGGCCTGCACCTGGAGTACGTCACCGAGGACGAACCGCTCGGCACCGGCGGTGCCATCCGCAACGTCGCGTCCCGGCTCCGGTCCGCCCCCGGCGAGCCGGTCCTCATCTTCAACGGCGACATCCTCACCGGGCTCGACATCCGCGCCCTCGTCGAGAACCACCGCACCACCGGCGCCGACGTCTCGCTGCACCTGACCAAGGTCGCGGACCCGCGCGCCTTCGGCCTCGTCCCCACCGACCCCTCCGGGCGCGTCACGGCCTTCCTCGAGAAGCCGCAGACCCCCGAGGAGATCGTCACGGACCAGATCAACGCGGGCGCGTACGTGTTCAACCGCTCGGTGATCGACAGCATCCCGGCCGGCCGGCCGGTCTCGGTCGAACGGGAGACGTTCCCCGGCCTGCTGGCGGCCGGCGCGCATCTGCAGGGCATGGTCGACTCCACGTACTGGCTCGACCTCGGCACCCCGCAGGCGTTCGTCCGCGGCTCCGCCGACCTCGTCCTCGGCCGCGCACCGTCGCCGGCCGTCCCCGGCCGCCGGGGCGAGCGGCTCGTCCTGGAGGGCGCGGTCGTCGGTGAGGGCACCAAGCTCACCGGCGGCACCTCCATCGGCGCCGGAGCCCGGATCGGTTGCGACGCCCGCATCGACGGCAGCCTCGTCCTGGACGGCGCGGTCGTCGAGGACGGCGCGGTCATCCGCGACTCCCTCATCGGCACCGGCGCCACCATCGGTGCCCGCACCGTGCTGGACGGCGCGGTCATCGGCGACGGCGCCACCGTCGGCGCGGACAACGAACTGCTGCACGGCGTCCGCGTCTGGTGCTCCGCCCGGATCCCGGCGGCCTCGCTCCGCTTCTCGTCCGACCAGTAGCGGCGGACGGGCCTGTCCGAGGGGGCGGCTACGCTCGGTCGGGTGCGTACGAGTATCCGCAGCTGGACCCCCGAGGGCCGGCCCGACCTCCGCCTGACGCTGGGCCCGCTGGGCCGCGGCCCGGGCGATCCGGCGTTCCGGATGACGCCCGACGGCGCCGTCTGGCGGGCGGCCCGCACCCCGCAGGGCCCCGGCACCCTGCGGATCACCGCGGCCGACGGCACCGTAAAGGCGCAGGCCTGGGGCGATGGCGCGGACTGGCTCCTGGAGGCGCTGCCCGCGCTGCTCGGCGCAGGCGACGACCCGACGCCGTTCACCCCGCGCCACCGCGTCGTGCACGAGGCGCACCGGCGGAACCCGGGCCTGCGGCTGACCCGGACCGGCCTCGTCCTCGAATCGCTGATCCCCGCGATCCTGGAACAGAAGGTCACGTCCGACGAGGCGTACCGCGCCTGGCGGCTGCTCCTGCGCCGGCACGGCGAACCGGCCCCCGGCCCGGCCACCGGCGGCCCCGACGGCGGCATGTACGTCATGCCCGCCCCGCGCCAGTGGTCCCTCATCCCGTCCTGGGAATGGCACCGCGCCGGGGTCGACAACAAGCGGTCCTCGACGATCCTGCGCGCGGTCAGGGTGGCCGCCCGGATGGAGGAGGCCGCCGCGATGGACCTGGCGGCGGCCACCGCCCGGCTGACGGTGATCCCGGGCATCGGCCCCTGGACCGCCGCCGAGACGCTGCAGCGCAGCAACGGGGACCCGGACGCACTGACGGTCGGCGACCTGCACCTGCCGAACATCATCGGCTTCGCCCTGACGGGAGCGCACCGCACCGACGACGCCGCGATGTGTGCCCTGCTGGCCCCGTACGAGGGCCAGCGGCACAGGGCGGCGCGGCTGATCCTGCTCAGCGGCCGGGTGCCGCCTCGGCGTGCGCCGCGCTATGCCCCGAAGGACATCAGCCGGATCTGAGCGGGCCGCGCCGTCGGTGGGTCGGGGGCCGGGTCCTCCGGGGCGGGGCTTCGAAATCGACTATTTAGGGCCTGGCGGCCCACAAATAGCCCGGCAGCTTTCGAAACCCCACCCCTGCGGACCCGGCCCCCTTCGCTCCACCCACCCCGTGCGGGTGGGCTTCTTGCTGGGGTCCGGCCACCGTGTGGTCAGCGGACCGAGATGAACGCCTCCGCGGTCCGCTCCGGCCGCGCCTTCGGCGTGGCCGACGCGTGGCCGACGGCTACCGCGCCCATCGGGTCCCAGTCGGCCGGCAGCCCGAGGACGTCCCGGACGACATCGCGGCAGAACATCGTCGAGGAGACCCACGCGGAACCGAGCTGCTCGCCCGCCAGGGCGACCAGCAGGTTCTGGACGGCGGCGCCGACCGCGACGACGAACATCTCGCGTTCCGCGCCCGCCCGCCGCGCGTCCGGGTACGCGTGGGCGCCGTCGGCGACGAGGCACGGCACGATCAGATAGGGCGCGCGCCGCAGTACGTCACCGCGTCGCAGCCGGCGGGTGATGGTCTCCTCGGGGAAGCCGTCGGCCCGGAGGTCCGCCTCCCAGGCGTCCCGCATGGCGTCGAGCAGTCGTGTCCTGGACTCCTCGGACTCCAGGAGGACGAACCGCCAGGGCGTTGTGTGGTGCGGGGCGGGTGCGGTGACGGCCAGGGCGACGGCGCGGCGGACCGCGGAGCCGTCCACCGGCTCCGCGGTGAAGTCCCGGACCGTGCGGCGGGCCGCGACGGCCTCGCGGATGGCCTCCGACGTGCCGAGCCGGAACATGTCCGCGCCGGCGTCCCGTACGAGGGCGCGGGCGCCCGGGCCGTCGTCCGCCGTCACCAGGTGGCCGAGGCCGCGGACGACAGCGACCGGCAGTCCGGCCGCCTTGCCCTTGACGAGGTCCCCGGCGGCGGCGAGTTCGTCCCCGGTGGCGGTCACCGTCATGCTCAGCGCGTTGCCGTGCGAGTCGGTGCCGCCGCGCAGGTCCTCCAGGACGCGCAGCCCGGCGGCGCCGATGGCGACATCGGTGAGCCCCTCGCGCCACGGCCGTCCGAAGGTGTCGGTGACCACGACCGCGACCTCGACGCCGAGCGCCGCGCGCAGCCCCTCCCGGATCCCGCGGGCGGACGCGTCCGGGTCTTCGGGGAGCAGCAGTACGGTCCCGGGTGCGGTGTTGGAGGCGTCGACGCCGGCCGCGGCCATGACGAAGCCGTGCCGGGTCTCGACGATCCGGGTGGGCCCGCGCCGCGCGACCAGCCGCACCATCTCGGCGTCGATCGCGGCCTCGCGGTCGTCGGCGCGGATGATCCGGCCCTCGGCCTTGCTGACGATCTTCGACGTCACCAGCAGTACGTCGCCGTCGGCGAGCGCCGGATCCGCGGCGGCTATCAGCTTGGCGAGGTCGTCGCCGGGCTGCACCTCGGGAATCCCGGAGACGGCCAGCACCTGGAAGGACTGAGCCGTCACGTGCGGACCTCCTCCGCCAGCGCCAGCGCTTCGCGCGCCATGGCGGTGGTGGCATCGAGGTCGGTCATCATCAGCGGCACGGCCCGGCAGCGGATGCCCGCCGACTCGATCCCCTCGACCGCCGCCGCGTCCACGGTGTCGACGAGCCAGCCGTCGAGCAGCCCGGACCCGTAGTGGGCGGCGACCGCGGCGGCGGTCGTCTCGACCCCGACGGCCTCCAGGACCTTGTCCGCCATACCGCGCACCGGGGCGTCACCGACGATGGGCGACAGCCCGACGACCGGGACGCCCGCCTCGGCGATGGCCTCGCGGATGCCCGGCACGGCCAGGATGGTGCCGACGCTGACGACGGGGTTGGACGGTGGGAAGACGATCACGTCCGCTTCCGCGATGGCCTCCAGGACACCGGGGGCCGGCTTCGCCTGTTCCGCGCCGACCGGCACCACGGCGTGCGCCTCGACGGAGGCGTGCAGCCGCACCCAGTACTCCTGGAAGTGCACGGCCTTGCGCTCGCCGTCGACATCCACGAGGACATGGGTCTCGACGCGGTCGTCCGACATCGGGATGAGCCGGACGCCCGGCTGCCAGCGCTCGCACAGCGCCTCGGTGACGGCGCTGAGCGGGTATCCCGCTCCGATCATCTGGGTCCGCACGATGTGGGTCGCGAAGTCGCGGTCGCCGAGCCCGAACCACTCCGGTCCCACGCCGTACGCCGCGAGTTCGGCCTTGACGGTGAAGGTCTCGTCGGACCGGCCCCAGCCTTGTTCCTCGTGGATGCCGCCGCCGAGGGTGTACATCACGGTGTCGAGGTCGGGACAGACCTTGAGTCCGAACAGGTGGATGTCGTCACCGGTGTTGCCGATGACGGTGATCTCCGCATCCGGTGCCGCTGCTTTGAGGCCGCGCAGGAAACGGGCCCCCCCGATGCCGCCGGCCAATACCACGATTCGCATGGGGGACAGTCTGTCAGCCCGGTCCGTCAGCCCCGCACGGACTCCTGCGCCGGCTCCTGCGCGGAGGGCGCGGTGCAGGCGGCGTAGGGGGTCATCTCGGTGAGGCCGGGGAAGTAGACGTGCAGGCTGACGGCCGGTTCCAGGGAGTCGTTGACGACCTCGTGGAGGTAGCCGGGCGCGAAGGTGCGCTGGCCGCCCGGCACCAGGGTGCGCCGGACCTCGCCCGAGCCGGCGGACAGCGCGCGCTCGGTCAGCTCGCCCTGCAGGACGGTGAGCACACCGGAGGAGCGGCCGTGGTCGTGCAGCCCGCTGCTCTGCCCGGGTACCCAGCTGAGCAGCCACACCTCGTAGCCGGGGCCGGTCTGCAGCCGGGCGTACCAGCGCGTGGTGGCGTCGTAGCGGACCAGCGGCGCCCACCGGGCGCGGTCGGCCGCGATGGAACGGGCCAGGCCGGCGAACTCGGCGACGGTGCTGGGGTGCTGGGGCACCGGGGGAAGCAGGTGGGGGAGGGCGAGCGGGTCGCCGGCGATCGAGACATCGCTGTACATGTGCGGAGGTTCCTTGCCGGAAGCTGCGGAGGGCGGCGGACGCGACACCGAGCGATCAGAAGAGAGCGCTCAGTGGTCCAGGAATCAGGACTCAGCGGCAACAACAGGAACGGCGACAGCGGACCGGCACAGCGCGGTGGGACTCGCGGCGGCGAGTCCGGAAGGGCGCATGGGTCACTGCTGGCATGGGTATAGGAGACCGGTCTCTGGGACGGCTTGTCAACCTCTTGTCCGTTATGTCGGAAATCTTTCACCTGAACCGGTCGAGCGGGGTGGTGAAAGGTTTGTGCGGAGAGATGTGCGGATAGGTGGCGCAGCAACCGCACATGGGAGCGTCGTCCTTCTCGGCGCCGCCGCGACCCCGTGGCCGGATTGTGATCCACAACGCTTCATTCCGCGAGGCGGAACGTGGCCAGGCGCTGTGACGTCTGACGAGGTGCGGGCAGTGGATCACGGTGGATCAACTGGAGCAGGGTTGACAGATGCTGGCGTTTGGGATGATTTCCACACTTTCTGCCAACCCTTGGTTCAGCGGAGTGAATAACGGACCCAATAGCAGATCTCGGCTTGACTGGCCCGTATCGGCACACTTGTAATTTCACTCGTGTCGTTCAGCCGCTACTGGTAACGGCAACATCACGGGGAAGCAAAGACAGACGAGGGGCGCGCATGACCGAGCAGTTCCAGCTTCTGCTGGCCGAGGAGGCTGACGAGGAACTCGGGTGGCAGGAGCGCGCGCTGTGTGCGCAGACCGATCCCGAATCGTTCTTCCCCGAAAAGGGCGGATCCACTCGCGAGGCGAAAAAGGTCTGTCTCGCCTGCGAAGTCCGCTCCGACTGCCTCGACTACGCACTCGCCAACGACGAACGCTTCGGAATCTGGGGCGGACTGTCGGAACGCGAACGACGACGTCTCAAGAAGGGCGTGGTCTGAGACCCGCCCACCGCACAGGGTTCGCACGGCCCGCCTCCCGGTCTCATCCGCCGGGAGGCGGGCCGTTGTTGTGTCCGGTTGCGGTGTCCCGCAGCGGTGTACCGGCAGTTATCCACAGGCGCCGGGAAGGGCCGGGGGCGTGAGCCGTTAGTGTGGGGGCCCGTCCGAGGCGCGCCGTCCACCCCAGTGGTCACAGCGTCCACCGCAGTCCAGCGAACCGGGGCCCGAACCGGATGTCCGTGAACAGCCAAGCGTCGGCCTTTTTCCCGGCCGCCCCAGAGTTGCCGCGCCATGTCGTCACCGCCGTGCTCGTCGCGCACGACGGTGCCCGGTGGCTGCCCAACGCGCTCTCGGGCCTCCTTGCCCAGGACCGTCCGGTCCAGGACGTCATCGCGGCCGACACCGGCAGCGCCGACGAATCCGCCCAGCTCCTCGCCGGCTCCCTCGGTGCCCAGCGGGTGCTCCACCTCGCCCGCCGCACCAGCTTCGGCGCGGCCGTGGACGAGGCGGCCCGCGCCGCCGGCCGGCTCACCGCCGAGCAGCTGCCCTATCTCCAGCGCGCCAGCGGATGGGACCCCGTCAGCCGCAGCTGGAACGACGACGCGTACGACGAGCCCGACCACCCGCACGGCGAGCCGGTCGAATGGCTCTGGCTGCTGCACGACGACTGCGAGCCGGAACCCGGCGCGCTGGCCGCCCTGCTGCGCACCGCCGACTCCTCGCCCTCCGCGGCGGTCATCGGCCCCAAGCTGCTCAGCTGGTACGACGCCCGGCAGCTGCTGGAGGTCGGGGTCAGCATCGCCCGCAGCGGCCGCCGCTGGACCGGGCTGGAACGCCGCGAACAGGACCAGGGACAGCACGACCAGATCCGTCAGGTCCTGTCCGTGTCCAGCGCCGGCATGCTGGTCCGCCGGGACGTGTGGGACGAGCTCGGCGGCTTCGACCGCCATGTGCCGCTCATGCGTGACGACGTCGACTTCTGCTGGCGCGCCCAGGCCGCCGGCCACACCGTCCTGGTCGCCCCGGACGCCGTGATGCGGCATGCCGAGGCAGCCTCCCGCGAACGCCGCCCGGTGGACTGCGCCGGCCGCTCCGCCGTCAACCCGCACCGTGTCGACAAGGCCGGCGCCGTCTACACGCTGCTGGCCAACACCCGCGGTCCGCTGCTGCCCTACGTGATGCTGCGGATCGTCCTCGGCACCCTGCTGCGCACGCTCGCCTACCTCGTCGGCAAGGTGCCGGTACAGGCCGTCGACGAGATCGTCGGGCTGCTGCGCGTACTGGTGCGTCCCGGCCGGGTGCTCGGCGCGCGCCGCCGCCGCGGCCAGGGCGCCGTCCCGCCGTCCGAACTGCGGCCGCTCTTCCCACCGCCGGGCGCGACCGTGCGGGCCACCGTCGACCAGGTCGTCAGCAACTTCTCCGGACGCACCGAGGCCGCGGCCGCGGCCGCCGGCCGGCACGGCGGCGGCATCGAGTCCGGGCCCGGTGACGAGGACGGCGAGTACATCGAGGTCGAGCAGTTCGCCCGGCTCAAGCGCATCGCCCGCAAACCGGGACCGATGCTCTTCGCCGTACTGCTGCTCGTCTCGCTGGCCGCCTGCCGCTCGCTGCTCGGCTCCGGCTCGCTGCTCGGCGGCGCACTGCTGCCCGCCGCCCCCGGCGCCTCCGACCTCTGGGCCTCGTACAGCGGCGCCTGGCACGCCCTGGGCACCGGCGGCACCCAGCCCGCCCCGCCCTACCTCGCGGTCCTGGCGCTCTTCTCGACCATCCTGTTCGGCAGCACCGGGCTCACCCTGACGGTGCTGCTGGTCGCCTCCGTCCCGCTGGCCGGCGTCACCGCGTACTTCGCGTCCCGGCCGCTGGTCGGGTCCCGCCTGCTGCGCGCCTGGGCCAGCGTCGCCTACGCGTTCCTGCCCGCCGCCACCGGAGCGCTGGCCGGCGGCCGGATCGGCACCGCGGTCCTCGCGATCCTGCTGCCGCTGATGGCCCGCACCGCGATCGCCACCGCCGGACTGCAGCTGACCCACGGCGCCATCGAGCGCGGCGCCCGGCCCAGCTGGCGCGCCACCTGGGCACTCGCCCTGATGCTCACCTTCACGACCGCGTTCACCCCGCTCGTCTGGCCGGTCGCCCTGGTGCTGTGCGCGGGCGTGCTCGCGCTGCGCGTGGTGAGCGGCCAACAGCGGCTGCTCGTTCCGCACCTGCTGCGCTTCGCGGCGCTGATCGTCACCCCGGTCGTCCTCCTCGCGCCCTGGTCGCTGTCGCTGCTCACGCACCCCGGACGCTTCCTGCACGAGGCCGGCCTGCCCTACGGCATCAAGGCCGCCTCCGCCGTCGACCTGCTGATGATCAGCCCCGGCGGGCCGAACGGCTCCGGCGGACTGCTGCTCATCGGCCTCGTCCTGGCCGCGCTCGCCGCCCTGATGCGCTCCGAACGCCGGCTGGCGGTCCTCACCGCCTGGGCGGTCGCGCTGACCGGGCTGCTCTTCGCCATCCTGGAGAACGGCGAGGCGTGGGCCGGCCCCGCCACCCTCGTCTACGGCCTCGCGCTGCTGTCGGCCGCCGCGATCGGCGCCGAGGGCGCCAAGGACCGCATCGCCGCCAAGGGCTTCGGCTGGCGGCAGCCCGTCGCAGCGCTGATCGCCCTGGCCGCCGCCGCGGCTCCGCTGCTGGCCGCCTTCACCTGGGTCTCGGACGGCGCCAACGGACCGCTCAAGCGCCATGACCCGGTGCAGGTCCCCGCGTTCGTCGCGGAGGAGAGCAGCAGCAGCGACCAGGCCCGCACCCTGGTGCTCGACGGCAAGCCGACGGGCGTCTCGTACGTCCTGGTCCGTGGCGCCGGCGCGCGGCTGGGCGACGCGGAACTCGCCGCCGAGGCGGGCCGCGACAGCCGCCTGGACGACACCGTCGCCAACCTCGTGGCAGGCTCCGGCGCCGACCAGGCGACCCGCCTCACCGGCTACGCCGTCCGCTACGTCCTCGTACAACCCGGCGCCCCGCGCGAGATGGGCCGGGTGCTCGACAGCACCCCGGGCCTGACGCGCGTCAGCCAGGCCGACGGCAGCGCGCTGTGGCGCGTCGACACCGCCGTGTCCCGGATGGCCATCGTCAGCAAGGACGCACCGCCGGAGCCCGTCCCGGCCTGGCGGGTCGAGGCGCACGCCAAGATCCCGGCCGGCGGCGCGGGACGCGTCCTGCGCCTCGCCGACGCGGCCTCCGCCGGCTGGCAGGCGACCCTCGACGGCCGGCCGCTCAAGGCCACCAAGGTCGACGAGTGGGCGCAGGGCTTCGAACTGCCCACGGACGGCGGCCGGCTCGACGTCACGTACCAGGACCCGGTCACCCACACCGGCTGGCTGTGGGCGCAGGGCTTCCTCCTGCTCGTGGTGGTCGTCCTGGCGCTGCCCGGCCGCCGCCGGCAGATCGACGACGACCTGCCGGAGCAGGAAGCGGTCGCCGCGGACATGTCCGCCTCCGGGATCCCGGCGCAGGCGTCCGGCGAGGGCCGGCGCGCCCGCCGCCTCCAGGCCGCCGCGGACGCCGAGGCCGCCGCCGTGGCGGGCCCCGACGACGGGAGCGACCCGGACGGGACGGCCCCGGCCGAATCCCCGGCCGCGGCGATCCCGGACCAGTACGACCCGTACGCGGCGCCCGAACCGGTCGACCCGGGTGGCGACCCGTACGCCGCCGTCCCGCAACAGGATCCGTACGGCCGGCAGTGGGACGGCTACCAGTACGCCGCCCCCGCGGACCCCGGCGGCTACGACCAGAACAGCGGCTACGACCAGCAGAACAACGGCTACGGCCAGCAGCAGAACCAAAACGGCGGCTACGACCAGAACAACGGCGGCTACGCCGATCCGTACACCTACGGCCAGCAGCCGCCGCCGGCCTACGACCCGTACCGGCAGGACGACGACGGCAACGGGTACTACACCGACGGCGACCAGCACCGCGACGGGGGCAGCCGGCAGCCCTGAGCACCGTGACCCGGCGGCACCGAAGCACCCGTCCGCCGGGTCCCCCACACCAGGTACGTCACGCACGTCACGCCGGCCGTGACCAGGCCGACCGGCCGGCCCCGGGCAACACCGCGAGGTGAAAGTCAGTGAACCGCAGCATCATCTCCCTGGCGGGAGCGACCGCAGCACTCGCCGCCCTCACCGGCGCGGCCGTGCTCACCGGAGCCGGCGACCCGGCCGCCGCGCCCGTGCTCACCGGAGCCGGCGACCCGGCCGCCGCGCCCGTGGGCTCCGCCGCCCGGCAGCCCGTGCAGCGGTCGGCGCTGGTCTGCCCGGCGCCGTCGGCCTCCGAGCTGGCGTCCACCACGTACACCTCGTTCACGCCCAAGGGCGCCCAGACGGGCAAGCAGGGCACCGCCCGGCTGCTGCCCGCCACCGGAGACGCGAGCGCCAAGGCCAAGGCGCTCGCTCCGCTCACGGAGCCGGGTGTGCCCGTCACGGCCAAGGTGGAGAAGGCCGACAGCCCGGCGCTGATCGGCACCGCCGAAGGCGGTCTGGCGCCCGGCTGGAGCGTTCAGCAGACCACCGTGGTCGGCGCGGGTCCCGGCCGTGCCGTGCTCGGCACGTCCTGCGTGGCCCCGGACAGCGAGTTCTGGTTCCCGGCGGCGAGCACCGCCGCCGACCGCCAGGACTTCCTGCACCTGGTGAACCCCGACGACCTGGACGCCGTCGTCGACGTCGAACTGTTCGGCAAGGACGGCGCGCTGAAGGCCACGACCGGCGACGGGGTCTCCGTCCCGTCGCAGGGCAGCACGTCGATCCTGCTCTCCACCCTCATCACGGAGAAGGTCCCGGACCTGACCGTGCATGTCACCGTCCGCAGCGGCCGGGTCGGCGCGGCCGTCCAGGCCGTGGACGGCAAGGCCGGCGCGGACTGGCTGCCCGCCGCCGCGGATCCGGCCCCGAGCCTGGTCTTCCCCGGCATCCCCGCCGACGCCACGTCCGTACAGCTCGTCGCGTACGCCACCGGCCAGGACGACGCGGACCTGAAAGTGCGGCTCGCCGCCCCGACCGGCTCGATCACCCCGGCCGGACACGAGACGCTGCACGTCAAGAGCGGTATGACGACCACGATCGAGCTCGGGGACGTCACCAAGGGCGAGGCCGGGTCCCTGCTGCTGACCGCGAGCGACGCGCACGCGGCCGCGCCGATCGTCGCCGCCCTGCGCGTCACCCGCGGCACCGGTGCCAAGCAGGAGACGGCCTTCCTGCCGGCCACCCCGAAGATCGACGAACGGGCCACCGTCGCCGACAACCGGATCAAGGCGTCGACGCTGTCCCTGGTCGCACCCGACAAGGAGGCCGTCGTGAAGGTCACCACCTCGGCGGCCACCGACGGCGGAGCACCGGTCAGCAAGAACGTCACCATCAAGGCCGGCACCACCCTGGCGATGGAACCGCCCGCGCCCTCGTCGGGCAAGGGCGCCTTCGCGGTGACCGTCGAGCCGGTCTCCGGCGGACCGGTCTACGCCTCGCGCATGCTGTCGCTGCCGCTCAACGGCATCCCGATGTTCACCATCCAGCCGATGCCGGACGACCGGGGCACGGTCGTGGTCCCGAAGGTCCAGCCGGACCTGACGATCCTTGACGACTGACGATCCCCGGATGCTCGTCGAACGCTGACGCTCAGGGGCTGTCCGGCCGGGCGCGTGCCCGGCCGGGCCTATTCCTGCCCGTACTTGGGGTCCACGTTCTCCGGGGAGAGTCCCAGCAGCTCGGCCACCTGCTCGACGACGACCTCGTGCACGAGCATCGCCCGCTCGTCGTGGCTCTTGGCCCGGATCTCCACCGGGCGGCGGTAGACCACGATGCGGTTCGGTGCGTCCTTGCGGCCGCTGATCAGCCGGCCGAGCGGCACACTGCCGTCGGCGGAGTCGTCCGGCGTCGCCGGTTTCCCCTCGTCGGAGACGAGCGGCACCTCCTGCACGGCGAACTCGACGTCGGCCAGCTGCGGCCAGCGCCTCTCCAGCCGGTCGGCGGCGTCCCGTACGAGATCGTCGAAGGCGTCGGCGCGCGTGAGCGCGAGCGGCACCTGCGGGGGCGCGATGGGTCCGCGCATGCCGCGGCCATGGCGGTCGCGACGACGCGGACGGGGGTCTGGAGAGGGAGGTACGGGGCTGTCCATCGCCTTTGAGCCTAGTCCTCCCGGGGCCCCGGTACACCGCGGACGCCGGGTGGCGCGCCATCCGCCGCGGCTCTCATAGGGCGCCGCATGACACGCGGTCCGGGAGTGTCCACCGTGGCGAGGCGGGGCCGAGCCGGGGCCGGGCGGGGAGTGGAGGCGGAGCTGCATCCGGGCCGTGCCTGGGCCGAGCGAGGGCCGGGCCAGGGCCGGATCGCCGGGAGGAAACCTTCCCGCAGGCCTCTCCCCGCAGGTCAGCCCGTGATCACGGTTATCAGGCGTTCCCGGCGAACCGGGACGACACGACAGGGTGAGGTCATGGAGAGTCGTCGCGGCCCGCTCAAGAGTGCGGTAGCGTCCAACGTCGTGAGCCCTGTACGTCGCTGTTCGCGGACCGCTTGCGGCCGACCCGCCGTCGCGACGCTGACGTACGTCTATGCGGACTCGACCGCCGTACTCGGCCCGCTCGCGACCTACGCCGAGCCGCACTGCTACGACCTCTGCCACGAGCACTCCGAGCGCCTCACCGCCCCGCGCGGCTGGGAGGTCGTCCGGCTCGCCGTGGACAGCGGTCCCGTCCTCCCCAGCGGTGACGATCTCGAAGCGCTCGCCAACGCGGTGCGCGAGGCGGCCCGCCCGCCGGAGCGCCCCGCGAACGGCTCCCGGGGCCGGGAGGCGGACCCCAGGGAGGTCGCCCGCAGGGGTCATCTGAGGGTGCTGCGCTCCCCGGAGCCCTGACCGGACCGATCACCCCGCCGGGGTAGGTTGAGCGGGAGTTTTCCGCGCGTCGCCGTCCGGCGCTGTTCAACAGGGGTGTGCTGTGTCCGACTTGTCGCAGATCATCAAGGCCTACGACATTCGCGGCGTGGTCCCGGACCAGTGGGACGAACCGCTCGCCGAGCTCTTCGGCGCCGCCTTCGTCACCGTCACCGCGGCCGACGCGATCGTCGTCGGCCATGACATGCGCCCCTCCTCGCCCGGACTGTCCCGCGCCTTCGCGCGCGGCGCCGCCGCCCGCGGCGCGTCCGTCACCGAGATCGGCCTGTGCTCGACGGACGAGCTGTACTTCGCCAGCGGCCAACTGGACCTGCCCGGCGCGATGTTCACCGCCAGCCACAACCCCGCGCAGTACAACGGCATCAAGATGTGCCACAAGGGCGCGGCCCCCGTGGGCCAGAACACCGGCCTGGCCGACATCCGCGTGCTGGCCGAGCGGTGGAGCGAGCAGGGAGCGCCGGAGCCCGCCGCCACCACGGGAGTGATCACCCAGCGGGACGTGCTCGCCGACTACGCCGGCTATCTGCGGGGCCTGGTCGACCTCGGTGCGATCCGCCGGCTGAAGGTCGTGGTCGACGCGGGCAACGGGATGGGCGGTCACACCGTTCCCACCGTCTTCGCCGGGCTGCCGCTGGAACTCGTGCCGCTCTACTTCGAGCTCGACGGCACGTTCCCCAACCACGAGGCGAACCCGCTCGACCCGAAGAACCTGGTCGACCTGCAGGCGAAGGTCCTGGAGACCGGCGCCGACCTGGGGCTGGCCTTCGACGGTGACGCCGACCGCTGCTTCGCGGTCGACGAGCGCGGCGAGCCGGTGCCGCCCTCGGCGATCACCGCCCTGGTCGCGGCCCGTGAGCTGGCCAAGCACCCCGGCGGCACGATCATCCACAACCTGATCACGTCCTGGTCCGTGCCCGAGGTCGTCGCGGAGCACGGCGGCAAGGCGGTGCGCACCCGCGTCGGCCACTCCTTCATCAAGCAGGAGATGGCCCGCACCGGTGCGATCTTCGGCGGCGAGCACTCCGCGCACTACTACTTCCGCGAGTTCTGGAACGCCGACACCGGCATGCTCGCCGCCCTGCACGTGCTGGCCGCGCTCGGCGCCCAGGACGGGACGCTCTCCGAGCTGGTCGCCGAGTACGACCGCTACGCCGCCTCCGGCGAGATCAACAGCACCGTCGCCGACCAGGCCGGCCGGGTGGCCGCGATCCGCGCCACGTACGAGAGCCGGCCGGGCGTCACCCTCGACGAACTCGACGGCCTCACGGTCACCACGGCCGACTGGTGGTTCAACGTCCGCGCCTCCAACACCGAGCCGCTGCTCCGCCTCAACGTCGAGGCGCGCGACGCGGCCACCGTCGACCGCGTCCGCGACGAAGCCCTCGCCGTCATCCGGGCCTGACGCGGCCCCACACGGCACCGCCCCGGCGTTAGGCTGATCACGCGGTACGCCGCCACCGCGGCACCGGAACGCCGCTGTCGAAACCATCGTCCGAACCACGCCGTCCGAAGGACTCGCCACCATGTCGCTCGTCGAAGCCAGCCTCCTGGAGATCCTCGCCTGCCCGGCGTGCCACGCCCCGCTCCGGGAGGACATCGAAGCGAACGAGCTCGTGTGCACCTCGGACAGCTGCGGCCTCGCCTACCCGGTACGCGACGAGATCCCCGTCCTGCTCATCGACGAGGCCCGCCGCCCCGCCTGAAGGGCCTGACGGCCGATACGGCCTGACCGGGCCCCCGGGACGGGGACCCGTGACCTCCCGGGCAGGACGTGCCCGGGGTGACGGACCAGGACCCGGAGGTCCCGATGCTCGACGAGTCGCTGCTTGACGACCCCGACGCCCTCGCCCGCGCCGACACCCGCGGGCTGCTGCTCGGCGCCGCGGCCGCCGGCGCCCGCGTGCGGACCGCCGCGCGGCTCACGCAGGAGGCGGGCGTCCAGGACCTGCGCCCCGACGGCCGGCCGCGCACCGTGCTGGTCGCCGGCTCCGGCCCGGAAGCCGCGGCCGTGGCCGATGTGCTCGGCGCGCTCGGTGCCGGCAGCTGCCCCGTCATACCGCTGCGGTCGGCCGGACCGACCCCGTACGAACCGCAGTGGACGCTCCCCGGCTGGACCGGCCCGCTCGACCTGGTGCTGCTCACCACCGCGAGCGGCCGGGAGGCCGGCCTCGTCGGCCTCGTCGAGCAGGCCTACCGGCGCGGCTGCACCGTCGCCGCCGTGGCGCCCGCAAGGTCGCCCCTCGCCGAGGCGCTGGAGCAGGCGCGCGGCATGACGATCCCGTTCGCCGGGCCCGCGTCGCCGCTTCCCACCGGACCGTCCGGTGTCCCCGCCGAGGACCCCGGCGCGCTGTGGGCGCTGCTCACCCCGCTGCTCACGCTCGCCGACCGCATCGGGCTGTTCACCGCCCCGCCGACCGCCGTGCAGGCCGTGGCCGACCGGCTCGACGAGGTCGCCGCCCGCTGCGGACCGGCCATCGCGACGTACAACAACCCCGCCAAGACGCTGGCCACCGAACTGGCCGACGCCCTGCCGCTGCTGTGGAGCACCGGACCGAACGCGGCCCCGGCCGCCCGCCGGTTCGCCGCCGTCCTCGCCACCAGGACCGGCCGCCCGGCGCTCGCCGCCGAACTGCCCGAGGCGCTTGCGGCCCACGGCGCGCTGCTCGCTGGAACCCTCTCGCCCGGGGCGGACCCCGACGACTTCTTCCGCGACCGCGTCGAGGACCACCAGGCCCTGCGGCTGCGCGTCGTCCTGCTGCGGGAGGCCGCCGGACAGCAGGCCGTGTCCGCGCCCGCCGCCCGTGAGCTGGCCTACGCCCACGACACCCCGCTGAGCGAGATCGCCGCGGGCGACGGCGGGGTCCTGGAGACCACCGCCGAGCTGCTCGCCCTGACAGATTTCGCCTCGGTTTACCTCGCCGTCGCCTCTGCCGAGAGATCATGACGCCATGGACCGTCTGACCAACACCGTGCGTCCCTACGCCTGGGGCTCCACCACCGCCATCCCCGAACTGCTCGGCACCGCCCCCACCGGCGAGCCGCAGGCCGAACTGTGGATGGGCGCGCATCCGGGAGCACCCTCCCGGATCGACCGGGGCGCGGGACCGGTCCCGCTGAACGAGGCGATCGACGCCGATCCGCTCGCCGAGCTCGGCGAGCCGGCCGTGCTGCGCTTCGGCCCCCGGCTGCCGTTCCTGTTCAAGATCCTCGCGGCCGGCGCACCCCTGTCGCTCCAGGTCCACCCCGACCTGGCCCAGGCACGGGCGGGCTTCGCGGACGAGGAGGCGCGCGGCATCCCCGTCGACGCCCCGCACCGCAACTACAAGGACGCGAACCACAAGCCCGAGGCCATCGTCGCGCTCACCCCCTTCGACGGGCTGTGCGGTTTCCGGCACCCCGCCGAGGCCGCCGAACTCCTCGAAGCCCTCGGCGTGGACTCGCTGAAGCCGTACGCGGACATCCTGCGCGCCCGGCCCGAGACCGACGCGCTGCGCGAGGTCCTCGCCGCCGTACTGACCGCCGACCGCGACGCGATGGCCGAAACGGTCGACGAGGCCGCCCAGGCCGCCGCCCGGCTCGCCGAACAGGACGGCCCGCACGCGGCCGACTTCGCCGCCTACGCCACCACGGCCCACAGCTTCCCCGGCGACCCGGGCGTCATCGCCGCCATGCTCCTCAACCACGTGACGCTGCAGCCCGGCGAAGCCCTCTACCTCGGCGCCGGCGTCCCGCACGCCTACCTCGACGGCCTCGGCGTCGAGATCATGGCCAACTCCGACAACGTGCTGCGCTGCGGCCTGACCCCCAAGCACGTGGACGTCCCGGAACTGCTCCGCGTCGTCCGCTTCGAGGCCACCGACCCGGGCGTCCTGCGCCCCGAGGTCTCCTCGAACGGCGAAGAGGTCTACGAGACGCCCATCGACGAGTTCCGGCTCTCGCGCTACGTCCTCGCCCCCGGCGGCGAGGCCCGCACCCCCGACGCCCGCACCCCGCAGATCCTGCTCTGCACCGACGGCGCCGCGCTGCTGCGCTCCCCGCACGGTGAGCTGACGCTGGAGCGCGGCGAGTCCGCCTTCGTCCCGGCGGGTGAACGGGTGGAACTGACGTGCCCGGGCAGCATCGCCGGCGGCATCGGGGGCACCGGCGGAAGCGGCACCGGAAGCACGGCCGGGAGCCCGACCGGAAGCACCACCGGAGGGACCGTCTTCCGCGCCACAGTGGTGGCCTGACGCGCCGTCCGCAGGGCAGCCTGCAAGAATGACCGGCCAGTGGCCGGGGGCCGGACCGAAGGACCGAAGGGACGAACCAACACCTATGAGCGCGTCAGGCGGAACCAAGGCGATCGTCGCCGCATTGAGCGCCAACCTCGCCATCGCCGTGGCGAAGTTCGTGGCATTCGCGTTCAGCGGATCGTCGTCCATGCTCGCCGAAGGCGTGCACTCCCTCGCCGACTCGGGCAACCAGGCGCTGCTCCTCGTCGGGGGCAAGAAGGCCAAGCGTGAGGCGAGCGAGGAGCACCCGTTCGGCTACGGCCGCGAGCGCTACATCTACGCCTTCCTGGTGTCGATCGTGCTGTTCAGCGTCGGTGGCATGTTCGCGCTCTACGAGGGCTACGAGAAGATCAAGCACCCGCACGAGATCGAGCACTGGTACTGGCCGATCGGCGTCCTGGTCTTCGCGATCATCGCGGAGAGCTTCTCCTTCCGCACCGCGATCATCGAGTCCAACCAGACCCGCGGCGCGCTCTCCTGGACCGACTTCATCCGCCGCGCCAAGGCCCCGGAACTGCCCGTCGTCCTGCTGGAGGACTTCGGCGCGCTCGTCGGGCTCGTCCTCGCCCTGTGCGGTGTCGGCATCGCGCTGGCCACCGGTGACGGCGTCTGGGACGGCATCGGCACCCTCTGCATCGGCATCCTGCTCATCGTGATCGCCCTCGTACTCGCCGCCGAGACCAAGTCGCTGCTCCTCGGCGAGGGTGCGGGCGCCGAATCGGTGGCCATGATCCGCGAGGCCATCGTCGACGGGAACACCGTCACCGGCGTCATCCACATGCGCACCCTCCACCTCGGCCCGGAGGAACTGCTGGTCGCCGCGAAGATCGCCGTCCAGCACGACGACACCGCCGCCGAGGTCGCCCGCGCGATCGACGCCGCCGAGGTCCGGATCCGCGAGGCCGTGCCGATCGCCCGCGTCATCTACCTCGAACCCGACATCTACAGCGAGGCCGCCGCGGCGGCCGGTCCCGACCCGACGCAGACACCGGGCGGCGACCCGCACCCCCACTGAGGGCGCGAAGAACGGAGGAGGGGCCCCGCACCGACCGGTGCGGGGCCCCTCCTATGTGCTGACGGTGCCGCTGTCAGGACTACTCGATCTCGGCCAGCACCTGGAGAATGGCGTCCCGGTCCTGGGCCTTGTGCAGCCGGTCCCGGAAGCCGCTGTCCATCAGCTTGCGCGACAGCTGCGCCAGGATCCGCAGATGCTCGTCACCGGCCGCCGCCTCCGGTACGGAGATCATGAAGACCAGCTTGGCCTTCGTCCCGTCCAGCGAACCCCAGTCGATGCCGTCGGCCGACCGCGCGAAGCCCACCAGCGGGGACGTCACCGCATCCGTCTTGGCGTGCGGGATGGCGATCTCCTCGCCGAGGCCGGTCGTACCCTGCGCCTCCCGCGCCAGCGCCACGGCCACCAGGGCGTCGACATCCGCGACCTTCCCGGTGGTCGCCAGCATCTCCGCCACCTCCCGGATCGCGGACTCCTTGTCGGAGGCGTCGAGCCGCTCCTTGACGGTCTGCCCGGTGAGATAGCCGGAGAGGACTTCCGTGACCTCGGGGGTGGGTGCCTGGCGCGCGGGTGCCGCGGCAACGACTGCCGGGGCACCGACTGCCGGGGCGCCGACGGCGCCGACGCCGGCCGGCACCGGTTCGAGCGCCTGCTGCGGCAGCAGGGACTTCGCCGCGCCGCCGGCCCGCCGCTCCTTGATGTCGATCAGCGCGTTGGTCGTGAACGCCGTGACCACGGTGCCGATCGCGATGGCCAGGAAGAACACCGGCACCCCGCCGATCGCTCCGAGGACCGCCACGATGGGACCGCCGTGCGGCACCGAGTCCTTCACCGACGCCATGCCCGCGATGCCACCGGCCACCGCGCCACCGAGCATGTTCGCGGGGATGACCTGCGCGGGCCGTGCCGCGGCGAACGGGATCGCGCCCTCCGAGATACCGAAGCAGCCCATGAACAGGGCCGCCATCCCGGTCTCGCGCTCCTGCTCGGAGTAGAGCTTGCGACGCAGCAGGGTCGCCAGACCCTGGCCCAGCGGCATGACGGGAATCGCGGCCGCGCACATGCCCATGACCGTCAGATTGCCCGAACCGATCAGGCCGGCGCCGAAGAGGAACGCGGTCTTGTTGACCGGACCGCCCATGTCGAAGGCGATCATCAGGCCGAGGATCGCGCCGAGCAGGATGGCGCTCGATCCGGTCATTCCGCTCAGGAAGTTGGTGAGGTGCTCGAAGACCCACGAGATCGGCTTCCCGATGACGTAGATGAAGAACAGCCCGAGCGAGGTCGTCGCGACGATGGGGATCACGATGATCGGCATGATGGGCTGGACGAACTTCGGGACCTGGACCTTCTTGATCCACAGCACCAGGTAGCCGGCCAGGAAGCCGGTGACGATGGCACCGATGAAGCCCGCACCGGCCTTGGAGTCGTACAGCGCTCCGGTGTTGGCGATCCAGCCGCCGATCATGCCCGGGACGAGCGCGGGCCGGTCACCGATCGCGTAGGCGATGTACCCGGACAGGATCGGGACCATCAACGTGAAGCCGATGACGCCGATGTCGTTGACGTGCTTCCAGAAGGTGCCGTCCGGGATGACCAGGCCGCCCTCGGGGTTGGTGTGCCCGCCCAGGGCCAGCGAGATGGCGATCAGCAGCCCGCCGACCACCACGAACGGGATCATGTACGAGACGCCGTTCATCAGCGCCTTGTAGCCGACGCTGCGCTGCTTGCCCCCGCCGCCCCCGCTTCCACCACTGGCGCCGCCGAGCGAGTCGCCGCCGCGCCCGCCCCCGCCGTGCACCGGGGCGCTGCGGACCTGCTCGATCAGCCGCTCCGGGTGGCTGATGCCCTCGGAGACCCCGACGGAGAGCACCCTCTTGCCGGCGAACCGGCTGAGATCGACGTCCTTGTCGGCCGCGATGATGATCCCGTCGGCAGCCATGACATCGTTGTCAGACAGGACGTTCTCAGCGCCGATGGACCCTTGCGTCTCCACTTTCATGTCGATGCCGAGCGCCTCGGCGGCCTGGGCCAGCTTCTCCGCGGCCATGTACGTGTGAGCGATGCCGGTGGGGCATGCGGTCACCGCGAGCAGCTTCAGCCGCTGTGTCGTGGTCCCCGCTGCATCGCGGGGGTCGGCCGGACTGGTCACGTGATCGTCTCCTTGAGCCATTCGGGCGCGAACGGGCGCGAGTCCGCAAGAGTGTTGCTGCCCTGATCGAATCGTGCAACATTCCGGAACCGGGGCGGACGTGACATTGGTCCCTTATGTCCCCGCCGGTCGGCCTGTCCTTCCCGCGCTCTTCTTGCCCCGGCCCACTGGCCGAAACCGGCACGAGGTGGGGAGCGCGGGGCCGTCCGGTGTAGGTTCGTCTGTAGCCAGACGTCGCTGCTGATGGCGGTCGGGCGGCACCGCGGAAGTGGTTGCCGTCCGAGGGAGAGAGGGCCTCCGACGGAATGCGCTGCTGCAAGGGGACGGGTGTGTCCGCTCGAGGGCGCTGTCTCGTCAGCCTGCGGCTGCGTCAATTCCCCGTCCACCTCGAAGCATTCAGCGAGGAGCAGCCCGTATGACCACCACCGCAACTGACTTCAAGGTCGCCGACATCTCCCAGGCCGCTTACGGCCGCAAGGAGATCACGCTGGCCGAGCACGAGATGCCCGGCCTGATGTCGATCCGTGCCGAGTACGCCGAGGCGCAGCCGCTGGCCGGCGCGCGGGTCACCGGCTCGCTGCACATGACGATCCAGACCGCCGTCCTCATCGAGACGCTGGTCGCGCTGGGTGCCGAGGTCCGCTGGGCGTCGTGCAACATCTTCTCCACCCAGGACCACGCGGCCGCCGCCATCGCGGTCGGCCCGAACGGCACCCCCGAGAACCCGCAGGGTGTGCCGGTCTTCGCCTGGAAGGGCGAGTCCCTCGAAGAGTACTGGTGGTGCACGGAGCAGGCGCTGACCTGGCCGAACACCCCCACCGGCGGCCCGAACATGATCCTGGACGACGGCGGCGACGCCACGCTCCTGGTGCACAAGGGTGTCGAGTTCGAGAAGGCCGGCGCGGCTCCGGACCCGTCCACCGCGGACAGCGAGGAGTACGGCTACATCCTCCGCGTGCTGAACCGCACCCTCTCCGAGAGCCCCCAGAAGTGGACGCAGCTGGCGTCGGAGATCCGCGGCGTCACCGAGGAGACCACCACCGGTGTTCACCGCCTGTACGAGATGATGCAGGAAGGCTCGCTGCTCTTCCCGGCCATCAACGTCAATGACGCGGTCACCAAGTCGAAGTTCGACAACAAGTACGGCTGCCGCCACTCCCTGATCGACGGCATCAACCGCGCCACCGACGTCCTCATCGGCG
>NZ_JAAGLX010000065.1:0-35569 GCF_010548325.1 Streptomyces sp. SID13666
ACCAGCAACGACGAGCGAACAGCCGCTCTGCCAGACTTCCTCCACACCTACAACCACCACCGCGGCCACACCGCACTCGGCGGAAACCCACCCATCACCCGCGCAAACAACCCTGCGGGTCAATACATCTAGGGCGTGTTGCGAAAGTCCCGCCTGGCCCACGACGCCTGGCACGCGCCCTCGCTGCGTTGTCGGGCTCGTCCGAGTACGTCCGGTACGAGGACGACCCTCCGCCTTGCGAGCGCACCCACCAGACGCCGTGGGCCACGCCCTCCGGGCGAACGGCGCTCCTTTCGAAACACGCCCTAGCCGCATCAGCCGCGGCTCACACGCCAGGTGCATCAGCCGTCCCTCACACTCCAGGTGCGTTGATCACGAGGGGTGCGGACGGACCACCGCAGGGAGCCGGGCCCCGGGGCCGTACGGGTGGACTTGCTGGGTGGTGACCGTGGGCGCGGGGTCCCGGCCGGTGCGATAAGTCATCTTGGCCTCGCAAGGTCCCCTCACCTCTGGAAGAGGCATCCCGCCATGCGTCGTGCCCCCACCCGCCGACTCGCCACCGCCCTCCTCGCCCTCTCCACCCTGGTCCCGCTCACCCTGACGTCGTCCGCGGCCCAGGCCGCCCCGCCCACGGCCGCGGTCACCGCCGTCGACCCGTCTGCCGACGACTGCCCGCCCCAAGGCCTGGACCCCAAGCTCGTGGCCCGCCTCAACAAGGCGATCGAGGACGTGCGCAAGGAGGCCGGCGTCCCCGGCGTGACCGTCGGTCTGTGGCTGCCCGGCCGTGGCAGCTACATCCGGTCGACGGGGGTGGCCGACAAGGCGACCGGCGCGCCGATGAAGCCCGACCTCAACATGCGGATCGGCAGCGAGACCAAGACCTTCACCGCCACGGCCGTCCTGGAGCTGGTCGACCAGGGGCTGGTCAAACTGGACAAGCCGATCTCCACCTACCTCCACGGCGTGCCCGACGGCGAGCACATCACCGTCCGCCAGATGCTGGAGATGCGCAGCGGCCTGTTCTCGTACAGCGCCGACCCGGACTTCGCCCAGGCGCTGTTCAGCGACCCGACCCGGCAGTTCACCCCGAAGGAACTGCTGGCCTACGCCTTCAGCAACCCGAACGTCTTCCCCCCGGGTACGGAGTTCCAGTACTCCAACACCAACTACATCCTCCTCGGTCTGCTCGTGGAGAAGCTCGGCAGGATGCCGCTCGCCGAGTTCATCCAGAAGCGCGTCACCGGGCCGGCCCACCTGAACCACACGTTCCTCCCGAAGGGCGCCGAGTTCCCGTCGCCGCACGCGCACGGGTACACGAACCAGACGCTGACCGGTGATGTCGAGGACGCGACGAACTGGAACCCGAGCTGGGGCTGGGCGGCCGGCTCGATCATCTCCGACCTGCACGACCTGCACCACTGGGCGAAGGTGGTCGCCACCGGCACGCTGCTCACCCCGGCCACCCAGGCGCAGCGGGAGAAGTTCATCCCGGTACCCGGGTTCGACGGTGCCGCGTACGGCCTGGGCCTCTTCAACACCCATGGCTGGATCGGGCACAACGGCTCGCTGCCGGGCTACGAGAGCGTGACGATGTACCTGCCGAAGCAGGACGCCACCATGGTGATCCTGCTCAACACCGACATCCTGCACGACGGCTTCGAGCCGAGCACGCTTTTCGCGAAGGCGATCACCTCGATCATCACCCCGAAGAACGTCTACGAGCTCCCGGCCGAGGGCTGACCGCGCCGCACTCTCCGCAGTCATGACCGAGCGCGGTACCCGGCCTCCCCGGCCGGGTACCGCGCTCGGCCCGCGAACGTGACCCGGCCGTCACTCGGTCACGGTGTCGCCGTGCCGATGGGCCACCCGCCACTCGCCGTCCTCGCGGCGGTACACCTGGGTGGCACGCAAGGTGTAGGTGCGCGGCTGTCCGTCGACGGAGGCGGACGTGTGCTCGAGACCTGCCGTGTAGGCCATGTCGCCCAGAACGTCGTACGTCTGCAGCTCGAACACGTACGAAGTGCAGTCGGAGAAGCTCTTCCCGAGGGAGCTGAAGAGCTGGTCGATCTCCTGCTGACCGTTGGCATTGCGCCACGCCCCCAGGACGCTGACGGGCTCGTTGCGTGACCAGAGCGCCCGGCGGGGAGCCGGATCGCCGTTGTGCAGCGCACGTTCCGCCTCGTACAGGTCGGTCTTCACCCACGCCAGGAAATCGTCGCGGTCGCTCATGCCTTCATCATGCACCCGTCGATGAGGGGTGGCACGGTCAGTCATCGGCGCTGCGCACGGCATGGATACGCCGACGGCGCCGACATCACCTGCCCCGGCACCCGCGCTCAGGCCGGTATCCAGTGCGGCCACCACGGGGGGACGTTGTCCGCGGGGCAGAGCCCGGGGTTGGGTACCCCGGCGACCGCTCCGAACCACGCGAAGTCGGCCCAGACGAGCAGCGCGAGCGCCGTGCAGAGCAGCAAGGGCGGCACGGTCAGCCGGACGGCCAGGGGAGCGGAGAGGGTGATGCGCACCGCCAGGGCGAAGGTGCCGAGCGCGGTCGCGACGGCCGCGATCAGGATCGCCGGGGTGTGGACGAACAGCCGCAGGAGGTCGGGACCCGGGCCCGTCCCGGCATGGCACGAGACCGGCGCCAGCAGGACCAGGTAGGCGCCGAGAAAGCCGGCGAGCGCACCGTGGATTCCCGCGAGTGCCCAGGCCGCCATGCGGTGGCGGGAGCCGAAGGGCGTGAACCTGCCGGGTGGTGAAGGTGTCCGCATGGGGCGGGAGACGGTGTGCGGTACCCGACGGTTCCCCGGCCCGCTCAGGCGGGCCCGGGAGCCGCGCGGACGAAGGCGGCGCCTGCTGCGTGCAGGCGGTGGTGCAGTTCGGTGAAGACCTGGGAGGCGCGGGCGCCCGGCCAGTCGGGGGGCAGCAGGGCGGTGGGGAGGCCGGGGTCGGCGTAGGGGAGTTGGCGCCAGGAGTCGAGGGCGCGGAGGTAGTCGGGAAAGGCGTCGCGCGGGGGGACGTCCGGACGCCGGGACCAGCGGTCGAGCACCGGCTCGTGGGCGTCGAGGAAGGTGCGGTGGAGCTTCGCGATGGCGTCGAGGTCCCACCAGCGGCGGACGGCGGTGGCGGTCGGTTCGAAGCCGAGGTGCGTGCCGTGGAAGAGGTCCACGTAGGAGTCGAGTTCGAGGCGACGCAGGGTGTGGCGGGCCTCCTCCTGGACGTGGGCCGGGGCTATCCAGACGCCGGGCGCCGCGCTGCCGAAGCCGAGCCGGGCCAGCCGGGAGCGCAGCAGGTGGCGCTTGTGGCGCTCGGTCTCGGGGACGGAGAAGACGGCGAGCACCCAGGAGCCGTCGCCGTCGCTGTTGCCGTCGCCTTCGGCAGAGCCGGGGCCGCCGTAGATGCGGCGGTCGCCGTCGGCGAGGAGCTGGCGGGCGTCGTCGGAGAGCGCGTACGCGGCGGCGCCGCCGACACGGTCCGGGACCAGCAGCTCGCGCCGCTTGAGCCGGGAGACGGCCGAGCGGACCGACTGCGGGTCGACGTCCACCGCGCCCATCAGCCGGATGAGGGCGGCGACCGGTACCCGGCCGTCCAGTTCGGCGCGCCCGTAGGCGCCGAAGAAGGTCACGATCAGCGAACTGGGGGTGTGCTCGGTCACATGATCACTCTAGGTCGCGCAGCCGGAAGCGTTGCAGTTTCCCGGTGGGAGTGCGGGGGAGGGCGTCCAGGAAGACGATGTCGCGCGGGCACTTGTAGGGCACGATCACGCCCTTGGCGAAGTCGCGCAGCGCCCCCACCGTGGCCGTGCCGCGAGGTACGCCGTCGCGCAGGACGACGAAGGCGCGGACGATCTGGCCGCGCTCCTCGTCCGGGACGCCGATGACGGCCGCCTCACTGACATCGGGGTGCCGCAGCAGCGCCTCCTCGACCTCCGGGCCCGCGATGTTGTAGCCCGCCGAGATGATCATGTCGTCGGCGCGGGCCACATAGCGGAAGTAGCCGTCGGGTTCACGGACATAGGTGTCTCCCGTGAGGTTCCAGCCGCCCTGCACGTACACGGTCTGGCGCTCGTCGGCGAGGTAGCGGCAGCCGGTCGGGCCGCACACCGCGAGCAGCCCCGGCTCGCCGTCGGGGACCGGCTCCCCGGCGGCGTCGACGATCCGCGCCCGGTACCCGGGCACCGGCAGGCCCGTGGTGCCGGGGCGGATGGCGTCGTCGGCGGCGGAGATGAAGATGTGCAGCAGCTCGGTGGCGCCGATGCCGTTGATGATGCGCAGACCGGTGCGGTCGTGCCACGCCTGCCAGGTGGCCGCGGGCAGATTCTCGCCCGCCGAAACGCAGCGCCGCAGCGACGAGACATCGTACGAGGCGGAGCTGCTCGCGTCATTCAGGTGACCGAGCATCGCCCGGTACGCCGTCGGCGCCGTGAACAGCACGCTCACCCGGTGCCGGGCGACGGCCGCCAGCAACTGCTCCGGTCCGGCCTGCTCCAGCAGCACGCTGGACGCCCCGGCCCGCATCGGGAAGATCACCAGCCCGCCGAGGCCGAAGGTGAAGCCGAGCGGCGGACTGCCCGCGAAGACGTCGTCGGCGCGTGGGCGCAGCACCTGGGCGGAGAACGTGTCGGCGATGGCCAGGACATCGCGGTGGAAGTGCATACAGCCCTTGGGGCGGCCGGTGGTCCCCGAGGTGAAGGCGATGAGCGCGACATCGTCCGACGAGGTGGCGACGTCGGTGAAGTGGTCGGGCTTGTCGGCGGCCCGGCGCAGCAGGTCCTCGGGCGCCTCTCCGCCGTATGTGGTGATCCGCAGGTCCGGGATCTCGGCCTTGGCCAGGTCGTCCACCGACCGCAGATCGCACAGCGCGTGCCGGACGGCCGCGATGTCGCAGATCGTCGCGAGCTCCCCTGAACGCTGCGCGGCCAGTACGGTCACGGCCACCGCACCCGCCTTGAGCACCGCGAACCAGCAGGCCACCAGCCACGGGGTGGTCGGGCCGCGCAGGAGGACCCGGTTGCCGGGCCGCACCCCGAGGTCGTCGGCCAGGACGTGCGCGATACGCGCGGCGGTGGCGTTCAGGTCCTCGTAGGACCAGACCTCGCCGCCGGGGGTGCGCAGACAGGGGGCGCCGGGGCCGCCGCCGGCCAGCAGCTCGGCCGCGCAGTTGAGCCGGTCGGGGTAGTGCAGCGCGGGCAGCTCGAAGGCGAGTTCCGGCCACTGGTCGCGCGGCGGGAGATGGTCCCGCGCGAAGGTGTCCACGTGGGCGGATGGCAGCAGGTCCATGGCGGTACCGCCTTCGTTGGCACCTGAGAGCGGACGAATTCAGCGTAACGTGTTGCTGACGACAGTCAACGGTACGCGATACCGCTTGGAGGCGCCGGATGCCCGCGTTCGCTCTCGACCCGGAACAGCTGAAGTGGTGCGCCGAGGTCCGTTCCCTCGCGGCGGGCCGGCTGCGGCCGCTGGCCGAGGCGGGCGAACCCGGCCGGGTCAACCGCCCGTTGCTCGCGGAACTGGGCGAACTCGGGCTGCTGGAACGGGTCTTCCCGCCCGGCGGCAAGGTGTCGGCGATGGACCTGTGCCTGCTGCGGGAATCGCTGGCCCGTGAATGCACCGAGGCCGAGACGGCCCTCGCCCTGCAGGGACTGGGCGCGCACCCGGTGCTGCACAACGCCGAGCTGGCCGCCCGCTGGATCCCGGAGGTCACGGCGGGCCGGGCCGTCGCCGCCTTCGCGCTCACCGAACCCGCCGCCGGCTCCGACGCAGCGGCGCTGGAGCTGGCCGCCGAGCCGGACGGCACGGGATGGCGGCTGACCGGCGAGAAGTGCTGGATCTCCAACGCTCCGCAGGCCGACTTCTACACGGTCTTCGCCCGCACCACACCCGGCGCGGGGTCGCGCGGGGTGACGGCGTTCCTCGTCCCCGCCGACCGGCCGGGGCTGTCCGGTGAGCATCTGGACATGCTCTCCCCGCACCCCATCGGGCGGCTCGCCTTCGACGGCGTCCCGGTCGGCCCCGGCGATCTGCTGGGCGAGCCGGGCCGGGGCTTCCGTGTCGCCATGGGCACCCTGAACCTGTTCCGGCCCAGCGTCGGGGCGTTCGCCGTCGGCATGGCGCAGGCCGCGCTCGACGCCGCCACCGAGCACGCGGGCGGACGCACCGCCTTCGGCGGGCCGCTGAAGGATCTGCAGGCGGTGTCCCACGCGCTCGCCGAGACCGCGACCCGTACCGAGGCCGCGCGGCTGCTCGTCTACGCCGCGGCGGAGGCGTACGACAGCGGGGCGCCGGATATCGCCAAGCGGTCGGCGATGGCGAAGCTGTACGCGACCGAGACGGCGCAGTTCGCCGTGGACCGCGCGGTCCAGATCCATGGCGCCCGCGCCCTCGAACGCGGCCATCTGCTCGAACACCTCTACCGTGAAGTGCGGGCGCCGCGTATCTACGAAGGTGCCACCGAGGTCCAGCGCACCATCATCGCGAAGGAGCTGTACCGATGAGCCTGCGGCGCATCAACCCGGGCGAGCTGTCGCCGCCCACCGGCTTCAGCCACGCCGTCACCGCGACCGGCCGCACGATGGTCTTCCTGGCCGGCCAGACCGCCCTCGACCAGGCGGGCAAGATCGTCGGCGACACGCTGCCCGCCCAGTTCGAGCTGGCGCTCACCAATCTGCTGGCGGCGCTGGCCGCAGCGGGCGGCGGCCCCGCCGACCTCGCCCGGATCACCGTCCACACCACCGACGTCGCCGCCTACCGGGAGCACGCCGCCGAACTCGGGCGGTTGTGGCGGTCGTTGGCGGGCCGCGACTATCCGGCGATGGCGGTCGTCGGGGTGGTCCGGCTGTGGGACGAGGAAGCGCTGGTGGAACTCGACGGGATCGCCGTCCTGGCGTAGCGCGGGAAGCGTGCGCGGACGTGATCCCGCGGCGTCCCTTGGCACCGCGTAAGCCATGTGACATATTACTGCCGTGCCCACGAGACACTCGCTGGACGTCGTCATCGTCGGGGCCGGGGTGGTCGGCGCGGCCTGCGCCTACTACGCCTCCCGGTCCGGACTGTCCGTCGCCGTGGTCGACCGCGGCTCCGTCGCGGGCGGCACCACGGGCGCCGGTGAAGGCAATCTGCTGGTCTCCGACAAGGAGCCCGGCCCTGAACTCGACCTCGCGCTGCTGTCCACCAGGCTCTGGCGCGAGCTCGCCGACGAACTCCCACCGGAGATCGAGTTCGAGTCCAAGGGCGGCCTCGTCGTAGCGTCCGACGAGGCCCGCCTGGACGCCCTGAGCACGTTCGCGGCCCAGCAGACGGCAGCGGGTGTCACCGCGGCCCGGGTGCCGGCGGACCGGCTGCACGAGTTCGAACCGCATCTGGCGCCCGGCCTCGCCGGCGCCTTCCACTACCCGCAGGACGCCCAGGTCCAGCCCGCCCTGGCCGCCGCCCATCTGCTGCGCGCCGCCCGGCGCGCCGGCGCGCTGCTGTGTCTCGGCGAAGAGGTCACCGCCGTCCTGACCGGCCCCGGCGGCGCGGTCCGCGGGGTGCGCACCGACCGCGGTGAACTGTCGGCACCCGCCGTGGTCAACGCGGCCGGCACCTGGGGCGGCGAACTCGCCGCGCTGGCCGGGGTGGACCTGCCGGTCATGCCCCGGCGCGGCTTCGTCCTCGTCACGGAACCGCTGCCCCGCATCGTCCGGCACAAGGTCTACGCCGCCGACTACGTCGCCGATGTGGCGAGCGGCTCCGCGGCCCTGCAGACGTCACCGGTGGTCGAGGGCACCCCCTCGGGACCGGTGCTCATCGGCGCCAGCCGGGAGCGGGTGGGCTTCGACCGGACGCTGCGGGTCGAGGTGCTGCGCCGGCTCGCGGCCGGGGCCGCCGGGCTCTTCCCGGTGCTGGCCGGGGTCCGGGTGATGCGCGCCTATCACGGCTTCCGGCCCTATCTGCCGGACCATCTGCCCGCGATCGGGCCCGACCCGCGCGCCCCCGGCCTCTTCCACGCCTGTGGCCACGAGGGCGCCGGCATCGGACTCGCGCCCGCGACCGGACTGCTGCTCACCGCCGCGATCCGGGGCCAGCGGCCCGCCCTGGACCTGGCACCGTTCCGCCCCGACCGCTTTCCCGCCGCGGACCCGATTCCCGGCGGGGAACCGGGCGGACCCGTGGACCCGAGAGGACATGACGATGGCGCGTAACCCCGTCGAGCTGGCCGGGGCCACCCCCGAGCCGTCGTTCGAGATCACGATGGACGGCCGCGTCCTGCCCGCGCTGCCGGGCCAGAGCATCGCCGCCGCCCTGTGGTCGGCCGGCATCCTCGCCTGGCGTACCACCCGGGTGAACGGCCGCCCGCGCGGCGCCTTCTGCGGCATCGGCTCCTGCTTCGACTGCCTCGCCACCGTCAACGGCGCCCCGAACCAGCGGGCCTGCCTGGTCCCGGCCCGTCCGGGCGATCTCGTCACCACGCAGGAGGGCCACGGCCGTGCCGATCTCGCCGTCTGAGCCGCCGGTACCTCCGGAGTACGACCTCGCGATCGTGGGCGCGGGCCCCGCCGGACTCTCGGCCGCCGTGGCCGCGGCCGATCTCGGGCTGAGCGTCGTCGTGCTCGACGCGGCCGCCGCCCCCGGCGGTCAGTACTACCGCCATCCCGCGCCGGGGCTCGGTGCCGCGCGCCCCGAGGCGCTGCACCACGGCTGGGCCGCCTTCGCCGCGCTGGTGCGACGGCTCGGCCGGCACACCGGGACCGGCAAGGTCCGGCACCTGACCCACCACCATGTGTGGACGGTGGAACGCGGCAGTTCGACGGCGTGGACGGTGCATGCCGTGACCGGTCCTGACGGGCCGGAGCAGGGCCGGGCGGCCGTGACGTCACGCGCCCTGCTGCTGGCCACCGGCTCCTACGAGCGCCAACTGCCGTTCCCCGGCTGGACGCTGCCCGGGGTGGTCGGTGCGGGTGGCGCCCAGGCGATGCTCAAGTCCGGCCTGGTGCTGCCCGGACGGCGGATCGTCGTCGCGGGCAGCGGCCCGCTGCTGCTGGCGGTCGCCGGCTCGCTGGCCGCCGCGGGCGCGAAGGTGCCCGCCGTCGTCGAGGCGGCCGGGTACACCGCGTACGCCGGAAGCCCCCGGACGCTGGCCGCCAACCCCGGCAAGCTGCTCGAAGGCGCGGTGCACGGCGCCGCCCTGCTGCGCCACGGCCTGCGCCCGCGCACCCGCAGCGCGGTGACCGAGGCTCACGGCACCGACCGGGTGGAGGCCGTCACCGTCTCCCGGCTGGACCGCGACTGGCGTCCCGTGCCGGGCACCGGCCGCCGCATCGCCTGCGACGCGCTCGCGGTGGGCCACGGTCTGGTGCCGCAGCTGGAGCTGGCCACCGGACTCGGCTGCGCCACCCACCGCACCTCCGACGGCACGTACGCGCTCGCTCTCGACGACAGCCAGCGGACCTCGGTGCCCGGCGTCTGGGCGGCCGGCGAGGCCGGAGGAGTGGGCGGCGCCCAACTCGCCCTCGCCGAGGGGGAACTGGCGGCCTTCGCCATCGCGGCCGTGTCGCGTTCCGCGGTACGCCCCGACGCCCGGCGGGCGGTCGCGCTGCGCCGTACCCGAGCCCGGCTGCGGGCCTTCGCGGCGGTCATGGCCGCCGCCCACCGGCCGGGCCCCGGCTGGCCGGACTGGCTGAGCGACGACACCGATGTGTGCCGTTGCGAGGAGGTCTCCGCAGGGGAGGTCCGCGCGGCCGTCACCGATCTCGGCGCCCATGACGCCCGCACCGTCAAGCTGTTCACCCGCGCCGGGATGGGTTGGTGCCAGGGCCGGATGTGCGGCCCGGCGGTCGACTGCCTGGCGCGCGCCGACTCGCACGCAGACGCAGACGCAGACGCAGACGCAGATGCGGACGCCGGCCCCGACCGCCGACCGCTGTCGTGTCCCGTTCCGCTGGCCGCCCTGTCCCGACCGGCGGCTCGGTCCGGTCCGGACGGGCCGCCCCGCTCGTGAGCACGGAAGAACCGTAGGACTCTCCTCGGTGAGCCCCTTGTGGTCTCCGTCCACGACACAGTAAAATGTCACATCTCACTAAGGGAGAACCACCGTGACCACGAACACCCCGCCCCGCGACCAGCCCTGGCACGGCATCATGGTCGCCACCGCCCTCCCGTTCCATGCCGACCTGCGCGTGGACCACGACGGTTACGCCGAGCACGTCGCCTGGCTCATCGAGTCCGGCTGCGACGGTGTCGTTCCCAACGGCTCCCTGGGGGAGTACCAGACCCTGACCGACGACGAGCGGGCCCGGGTCGTCCGTACCGCCGTCGAGGCGGCCGGTGACGGGGACCGCGTCATGCCCGGTGTCGCCGCCTACGGCAGCGCCGAGGCCCGCCGCTGGGCCGAACAGGCCGGAGAGGCCGGTGCCGGCTCCGTCCTGCTGCTGCCGCCCAACGCCTACCGCGCCGACGAGCGGGCGGTGCGCGCGCACTACGCCGAGGTGGCCAGGGCCGGGCTGCCGGTCGTCGCGTACAACAACCCGTACGACACCAAGGTCGACCTCGCTCCGCAGCTGCTCGCCGAGCTCTACAACGAGGGCAGCATCGTCGCGGTCAAGGAGTTCACCGGCGATGTCCGCCGGGCCTACGAGATCGCCGAACTCGCCCCCGGACTGGATCTGTTGGTCGGGGCCGACGACGTCCTGCTCGAACTCGGCATCGCGGGCGCCGTGGGCTGGATCGCGGGCTACCCCAACGCGTTCCCCGAGGCCTGCGCCACCCTGTACCGGGCGGCGCTCTCCGGCGACCTCGACACCGCGGTGCCGCTCTACCGCGCGCTGCACCCGCTGCTGCGCTGGGACTCCAAGCCCGAGTTCGTCCAGGCCATCAAGGTGTCCATGGACCTCGTGGGCCGGCCCGGCGGCCCGGTCCGCCCGCCGCGCTCCCCGCTCCCGGCCGACATCGAGGCCGTGGTCCGCGCGGCGACCGAGAAGGCGATGGCCGAAGGACTCGGCTGACCCACGAGAAGGCCGACGAGCAGGCCGACGGGCTGGCCAACGAGCAAGTCAGCGAGCCAGTCAACGAGAACTCCGACGAGAAGGAGGACCCCTTGCGCAGCCGGAACATCTACCACGCCGTCGACTCGCACACCGAAGGCATGCCGACCCGCGTCATCACCGGCGGCGTGGGCGTCATCCCCGGCGCCACGATGGCCGAGCGCCGGCTGTACTTCATGGAGCACCACGACCGGGTGCGCACGCTGCTGATGTACGAGCCGCGCGGGCACTCGTCGATGAGCGGCGCGATCCTGCAGCCGCCGACGCGGCCCGACGCGGACTACGGGGTGCTGTACATCGAGGTCTCCGGCTACCTCCCGATGTGCGGCCACGGCACCATCGGCGTCGCCACCGTCCTCGTCGAGACGGGGATGGTGCCGGTCACCGAACCGGTCACCACCGTCCGGCTGGACACCCCCGCCGGGCTCGTCACCGTCGACGTCCAGGTCGAGGACGGGGAGGCCACCGCCGTCACCCTCCGGAACGTCCCGGCGTTCTCCGCCGGCCTGGACCTCAAGGTCGACGTCCCCGGCCACGGGACGCTCACCTACGACCTCGCCTACGGGGGCAACTTCTACGCGATGCTGCCGCTGGCCGACCTCGGGCTGCCCTTCGACCGGGAGCGCAAGAACGACATCCTCGCCGCCGGGCTCGCCGTCATGGAGGCCATCAACGCGGCGGACCGGCCGGTGCACCCGGAGGACCCGGACATCAACGGGGTCAAGCACGTCCAGCTGATCGCCCCCGGCTCCGACGCGCGGCTGTCCCGGCACGCGATGGCCATCCACCCCGGCTGGTTCGACCGCTCGCCGTGCGGCACCGGCACCTCGGCGCGGATGGCGCAGCTGCACGCGCGTGGTGAACTCCCGCTGCACACCGACTTCGTCAACGAGTCCTTCATCGGAACGTCCTTCACCGGCCGGCTCGTCGAGGAGACCACGGTCGGCGGGCTGCCCGCCGTGGTGCCCACGGTCACCGGCCGCGCCTGGATCACCGGCACCGCCCAGTACTTCCTCGACCCGTCCGACCCCTTCCCCGGCGGGTTCCTGCTGTGATCACCGACGGCGGGTACGGTCGGGAGGAAGGGGCTCACCGGGCCGCGGTGCCGCCCTCCGACGACCTTCCGGGAACGGGACCACCGCTGTGACACTGCCGCACCTCGACGCCACCGCCATCGCCCGGCTCCTCGGGCCCGCCGACGCGGCGGACGCCGTCGAGGCGGTGCTGCGCGGCGGGCTCGACCCGGAGACCGGGCCGCCGCGCACCGGCGTCCCGGTCCCGGCCGGCGAGCTGCTGCTGATGCCCGCCGCCACGAAGGACTTCGCCGGGGTGAAGATCGCCGGGGTGGCGCCGGGCAATCCGGCCCGCGGGCTGCCCCGGATCACCGGCAGCTACCTCCTCCTCGACGGCGCGACCCTCCAGCCGGTCGCGCTGCTCGACGGGCCCGCCCTCACCTCGCTGCGCACCCCGGCGGTGTCCGCCGTCGCGATCCGCCATCTGGCCGTGCCCGACGCCTCGCACCTCGTCCTGTTCGGAGCGGGGCCGCAGGCGTACGGGCACCTGGCGGCGGCCCTCGCGGTCCGGCCGCTGACCCGGCTCACCGTGGTCGCCCGCAGACCCGAGCCCGCGCGGGCGCTGGTGGCCCACGCCCGCCGGCTGGGACTGGACGCCGTGACCGGCGGACCCGACGCGGTGGCCAAGGCCGACCTGGTGATCTGCTGCACCACGGCCCGCACTCCGCTGTTCGACGGCAGCACCGTCGCCGGGCACACGACCGTGGTCGCCGTCGGCTCGCACGAACCGTCGGCCCGCGAGACCGACACCGCGCTGGTGACCCGGGCCACCGTCGTCGTCGAGGCGCGGTCGGCCGCGCTGCGCGAGGCGGGGGACATCCTGGTCCCGATCGCGGAGGGCGCCTACCGGCCGGAGGATCTCGCGGGCACCCTCGCCGACCTCGTCGCCGGCCGGCTGCGCCCTGAAGCGGGTCGCCCGCGCTTCTTCAAGGGCACGGGTATGGCGTGGCAGGATCTCGCCGTAGCTGCTGAGATCTTCCGGGCCGCGAAAGCAACGTGACATTGTACGCTGGAGCTCCGCGCGATGACGGAGGAACAGCGATGGGTGACCTGAAGCAGCGCAACCTGATCACAGCGCAGGAGCGGCTGCGCGATCAGGTGGGCCACGCCCTGCGTGCCGCGCTCATCGCCGGTGAACTGCGCCCCGGCGTCGTCTACTCGGCGCCCGCCCTCGCCGCGGACTTCGGCATCTCCGCCACCCCGGTGCGTGAGGCGATGCTCGACCTGGCGCGCGAGGGCCTGGTCGAACCAGTGCGCAACAAGGGCTTCCGGGTCACCGAGATGAACGAGCGCGACCTCGACCAGTACACCGAGATCCGCGCCCTCATCGAGGTCCCGACCGTCGGCCGGGTCACCCGCACCGCCACCCCGGAACAGCTGGAGGAACTGCGGCCGGCCGCCGAGGAGATCGTCGCCGCCGCCCGGGCGCACGACCTCATCGGCTATCTGGAGGCCGACCGCCGTTTCCACCTCACCCTCCTCGGCCTGGCCGGGAACGAGCGGCTGGTCGAGGCCGTCGGCGATCTCCGCAAGCGTTCCCGGCTGTACGGGCTGACCCGGCTGGACGAGCGCGGCGAGCTGGTCTCGTCGGCCGAGGAGCACATCGAGCTGCTCGACCTGATGATTTTCGGGGACGCGGAGGCCGCGGAGGAGTGCATGGCCCGGCACCTCGGGCATGTGCGGTCGCTGTGGGCGGTGGGCAAGGAGGAGCCGGCCGCGGCGAAGCCGGAGCCGGTCCTCAAGCGCAAGCTCGGCAAGGCTTAGGCCGGTTGCCCTGCGGGGCGAGGGCGAAAGCCCCGCAGGGCGCCCCCGCTAACCGAGCAGCTCGCCCATCCAGCTCTCGATCCCCGCGACATCGCGCGGCAGCGCCCCCGACATCAGCCGGGCCCCGTCGGACGTGATGACCAGGTCGTCCTCGATCCGGATGCCGATGCCGCGCAGTTCCAGCGGCAGCGTCTCGTCGTCGGGCTGGAGGTACAGGCCCGGTTCGACGGTGAGGACATGGCCCTCCTCCAGTACCGCGTCGAGGTAGGTCTCGGCGCGGGCCTGGGCGCAGTCGTGCACGTCGAGGCCGAGCATGTGGCCGCTGCTGCACAGCGTGTAGCGGCGGTAGAGGCCGCTGTCCTCGGCGAGCGCCTCGTCGGCGGAGATCCGCAGCACGCCCCAGTCGGCGAGCCCTTCGGCGATGACGCGCATGCCCGCGAGGTGGAAGTCCCGGAAGCTGGCGCCGGGTTTGAGGGCCGCGATACCGGCGTCCTGGGCCGCCAGGACCAGTTCGTACAGCTGGCGCTGGACGGGGGAGAAGATGCCGGACAGCGGCAGGGTGCGGGTGACGTCGGCGGTGTAGAGGGTGTCGGCCTCCACGCCCGCGTCGAGCAGCAGCAGTTGCGTGGGGTCGAGTGCGCCGTCGTTGCGTATCCAGTGCAGTACGCAGGCGTGCGCGCCGGACGCGGCGATGGTGTTGTACCCGGTGCCGTTGCCCTCGGCGCGGGCGCGCTGGTTGAACGCCCCCTCGATCCAGCGTTCGCCGCGCGCGTGCCGCAGGGCGCGCGGCAGGGACCGTACGGCGTCCTCGAAGCCGGCGACCGTGTGGTCGACGGCGAGTTGCAGCTGGCCGACCTCCCACGCGTCCTTCACCAGCCGCAACTCCGAGAGCGCACTGGCGAGTTCGGTGTCCGTCGTGGCGTCGCGGCCCGGCGGCAGTGCGCCGAACCCGTCGAGGTGCTCGCACCGGATGCCGGTCATCCGCTCGGCTTCCGCGAGGTCGGGGCGGCGCCCGACCCAGAACTCCCCGTAGCGGCGGTCGCGGTAGAACCCGGCCTCGGTGCGCGGTGAGCGCGGCCGCAGATACAGCACGGCCTCGTGCCCGGAGGGCCCGGACGGCTCCAGGACGAGGACGTTGCCGGGCTGGTCCTCGCCGGTCAGGCCGGTGAGCCAGGCGTAGGCACTGTGCGGGCGGAAGCGGTAGTCGTCGTCGTTGGATCGGGCCTTGAGCTGCCCGGCGGGGACGACGAGCCGCTCGCCGGGGAAGCGGGCGGAGAGCCGGTCGCGGCGGGCCGGGGTGAGGTGCGAGGCGGGAACGCGGGTGCCGTCGGGCAGCGGAGTGGCGGCCCAGCCGGCGCCCATGAAGGCGTCCAGCGCCGGCGAGGTGGGCAGATCATGACTTCCCGTATGCAGTCGGGCGGGGGTTCCGTTCATCGATGAGCTCCTTCGGACACGGGTCGGTAACGGCGACGCACACATCTTGTCAGTGCAATTTCACATTACTATGTTACGGGTCACATCTTAGAGTGCCGTTCTTCTCAGCGGAGTGACTCATATGACCAAGCGCACCCAACTCGCCCTGTCCACCGCCCTCCTGGCGTCCCTCACCCTCGGTCTCGCGGGCTGTTCCGACGATGCGAAGGGCAGTCGGAGCGGCAAGGGGAAGAACCCGGCGGCGGCCAACGAAGGTCAGGTCGTCGGCGGCACCCCGGTGAAGGGCGGCACCCTCACCGTCCTGTCCAACCAGGACTTCTCGCACCTGGACCCGGCCCGCAACTGGACGATGCCGAACATGGACATGGGGATCCGGCTGCTCTACCGGACCCTGACCACCTTCAAGAGCGAGCCCGGCAAGGCCGGCAGCGAGATCGTCCCCGACCTGGCCACCGACCTCGGCACGCCCACCGAGGGCGGCAAGGTGTGGACCTTCACCCTCAAGAAGGGCCTGAAGTACGAGGACGGCACCCCGATCACCGCCAAGGACGTCAAGTACAACGTCGAGCGGTCGTTCTCCCCCGACCTCACCGGCGGACCCGACTACGCCGCCCAGTACCTGGCCGACACCAAGGGCTACCAGGGCCCCCTGACGGGCAAGCACCTCAGCTCCATCGAGACCCCCGACGACCTCACCATCGTCTTCAAGCTCAAGCGCCCGGTCGCCGACTTCGCCTCCACGGCCACGCTGCCCACCTTCTCGCCCGTACCGCAGGCCCAGGAGAAGGGCGCGCAGTACGACGCCCGGCCGTTCTCCTCCGGCCCGTACAAGGTCGAGAGCTACGACCGGGGCAAGAAGCTGGTCCTGGTCCGCAACACGAACTGGGACGCCGCCACCGACACCGTCCGCAAGGCGTACCCGGACCGTTTCGTGTTCGTCCAGGGGCTCAAGGGCGGTCAGGTCGACGACCGCGTCATCGCCTCCGCGGGCGGCGACGCCTCCACGATCGAGTGGTCCAACATGCGGCCGGAGAGCGCGCCGAAGGTGCTGCCCAAGGCCGACGTCAAGGGCCGGCTGATCGCCGAGTCCTCCGGCTGCACCGAGATGCTGCAACTCAACACCAGCAAGGCCCCGTTCAACGACCCCAAGGTCCGTGAGGCCATGCAGTACGCGGTCGACAAGGCGTCGCTGCTCACCGCGTCCGGCGGCCCCGCGCTCAACGACATCGCCACCGCCTATCTGCCGCCGGCCCTCACCGGCGCCAAGCAGGCCGACACCCTGAAGATCGCGCCGGCCGGCGACGTCGCCAAGGCCAAGGACCTGCTGAAGGCGGCCGGCAAGGACGGCGGCTTCGGGGCCACCTTCACCGTCTCCACCGGCGACAAGACCAGGGCCGAGGCGATCCAGCAGGGCCTGTCCCGGGTCGGGGTCGCGGTCACCATCAACACCGTCGACCCGTCCGCCTACTACGAGTCGATCGGCGACATCAAGAGCGCGCCCGACATGGTGATGGCCGGCTGGTGCCCCGACTACCCGTCGGGCTCCACCTTCCTGCCCTTCGTCTTCGACGGCCGCACCATCAGGGACAAGGGCAACCAGGGCAACTACTCGCAGTTCCGCGACGACGCGGTCATGAAGCGGATGGACGAGATCGCCGCGATGTCCGACGCGGCCAAGGCCAACCAGGCCTGGATCGACCTCGACGCGCAGATCATGGCCAAGTCCCCGGCCGTGCCGCTGATGCTGGAGCGCAAGCCGCTGCTGGTCGGCACCAACATCGCGGGCGCCTTCGGCCACCCGGTGTGGTCGGGCCAGCTCGACTACGCGGCCATCGGTCTCAAGGACCCGTCCAAGAGCCAGGGCTGAGGGGCGTACGGCGATGGCCACCCTCACGGTGCCCGACCGGGTACCTCCCCCTGAACCCGCCCAGAAAGCGGCACCCGGAGCCGCGCCCGGGTACGGGCCGTGGCGGCTCGCCTGGCGGCAGTTGAGCCGCCGGCCCGCCGCCCGTTTCGGCCTGGTGGTCGTGGCGCTGCTCGTCGTGATGGCCGCCGGGGCGCCGCTGCTCAGCGCGCTCGGCGGCTGGTCGCCCACCGAGTTCGACCAGACCGCCGTCGATCCCTACCTCGGCGGCCTGCCGCTCGGGCCGCTGGGCGGAATCGGCCCCGACCACTGGCTGGGCGTCGAACCCGTCACCGGCCGCGACCTGTTCGCCCGGGTCGTCAACGGTGCCCAGGTCTCGCTGCTGATCTCGCTCAGCGCCACCGCGGTGGTCGTCCTCGCGGGCACCGCCACCGGGATCGCCGCCGGCTACTTCGGCGGCCGCACCGACGCCGTGCTCAGCCGTCTGATGGACCTGACGATGTCCTTCCCGTCCCTCATCTTCATGATCGCGATGATGTCGGTGGCCCGGGACGTCAACCGGATCTTCCTGATGACCGCCATCATCGGCGTCTTCGGCTGGCCCGGCATCGCCCGCGTCGTCCGCGGCGAGACGCTCTCGGTCAAGCACCGTGAATACGTCGAGGCCGCCCGGGTGGGCGGTTCCGGCGCCTGGCGCATCCTCGGCCGGGAGATCCTGCCCAACGTCTCCGGGCCGATCATCGCGTACACCACCCTGCTCATCCCCGGGATGATCAGCACCGAGGCCGCCCTCAGCTATCTGGGCGTCGGCGTCCGGCCGCCCACGCCCTCCTGGGGCCAGATGATCGCGGACAGCGTCGCGTTCTACGAGACCGACCCGATGTACTTCATCATCCCCAGCCTCTTCCTCTTCCTGGCCGTCCTCGCCTTCACCCTCCTCGGCGACGCGCTGCGCGACATCCTCGATCCCCGGGGAGGCCGCAGGTGATCCTCTACCTCGCCCGCCGGCTCGCCGGAGTCGCCGGCGTGCTCTTCGCGATCTCCGCCATCACCTTCACCATCTTCTACGTCCTGCCCTCCGACCCGGCCGCGGCCGCCTGCGGCAAGAGCTGCAGTCCCGAGCGCCTCGAACTGGTCCGCCACTACATGGGCCTGGACCAGCCGGTCTGGCGGCAGTTCGGCGACTTCCTCACCGGAATCTTCTCCGGCCGCACCCTGGGGGAGGGGCCGCACGCGCTGCACTGCGGATTCCCCTGCTTCGGCTACAGCTACGAGAACTCCGTCCCGGTCTGGGACCTGCTGATGGACCGGCTGCCGGTCTCGGTCTCGCTCGCCGTCGGCGCGTCCGCGCTGTGGCTGCTGCTCGGCCTCGGCGCCGGTGTGACGGCCGCGCTGCGCAAGGACACCCTCGTCGACCGCACCCTGATGGTGGGCGCGGTCGCGGCGGCCTCCATGCCGGTCTACTTCACCTCGGTGATGCTGATCTACGGCGTGATCAGGATCGCCGGCCTGCTGCCGTACCCGACGTACACCGACTTCACCGCCGACCCGCTCGACTGGGCCTCCAACCTGATCCTGCCCTGGCTGGCACTGGCCCTGCTCTACGCCGCCATGTACGCCCGGCAGAGCCGCAGTTCGATGATCGAGGCGATGGCGGAGCCGTACATCCGCACCGCCCGCGCCAAGGGCATGCCGGAGCGCACCGTCATCGTCAAGCACGGGCTGCGCTCCGGGATGACGCCCATCCTCACCCTCTTCGGGATGGACCTCGGCGGCCTGCTGGCCGGCGCCGTCATCACCGAGTCCATCTTCGGACTGCCGGGCGTCGGACGGCTCTTCTACGACGGGCTGGTCCGCTCCGACCAGCCCGTGATCCTCGGCGTCACCCTGCTGGCGGCGTTCTTCATCGTCATCGCCAACCTGGTCGTCGACCTCCTCTACGCCCTTGTCGACCCGAGAGTGAGGTACTGATGGCCGCGCCAGGCCCCCTGCTCGAAGTCCGTGACCTCCAGGTCACGTTCCCCACCCCGGCGGGCCCGGTCCGCGCCGTCGACGGCATCGGCTTCACCGTCGAGGCGGGCCGCACGCTGGGCATCGTCGGCGAGTCCGGATCCGGGAAGTCCGTCACCTCGCTGGCCGTCATGGGCCTGCACCGGGACGCGACCGTCAGCGGATCCATCGCGCTCGACGGCCGGGAGCTCACCGCGCTGCCCGACCGTGAACTGAACCGGCTGCGCGGCCGCCGGATGGCGATGATCTTCCAGGACCCGCTGTCCAGCCTGCATCCCTACTACACGGTCGGCGAGCAGGTGGCCGAGCACTACCGGGTGCACTTCAAGGCCAGCCGCGCGGTCGGCCGGCGGCGGGCCGTCGAGATGCTCGGCGAGGTCGGCATCCCGGAGCCGGCCCGCCGGGCGGCGGACCATCCGCACCAGTTCTCCGGCGGCATGCGGCAGCGCGTCATGATCGCCATGGCGCTGGCCTGCGAACCGGACCTGCTGATCGCGGACGAGCCGACCACCGCGCTCGACGTCACCGTGCAGGCGCAGATCCTCGAACTCATCGCCCGCATCCAGGCCGACCGCGGCCTCGGCGTCGTGATGATCACCCATGACCTGGGCGTCGTCGCCCGCGTCGCCCACGAGGTGCTGGTCATGTACGGCGGCCGGGCCGCGGAACAGGCGCCGGTGGACCAGCTGTTCACCGCGCCCGCGCACCCCTACACCCGCGGGCTGCTCGACTCGCTGCCCCGGCTCGACGACACCGACGACGCGCCGCTGCGCGCCATCCCGGGCAGCCCGCCCTCGCTGCTCGCGCCACCGCCCGGCTGCCCGTACGTGCCGCGCTGCCCGCGGGCGGCGGCCGGGAGCGCGGCGGAACGGGACCGGTGCGCCTCGGAGCGTCCGGCCTTCGGCCTGGCGGCGTCATCGGCCGGCGGGCATCGCGTGGCCTGCCACTACCCGTTGGAAGCGGTTGCCGCCGCTCCGGCCCCAGCGCCGGCCCCGACTCCGGCCCCGACTCCGGCCCCGGAAGGATCACGATGAGCGCCCTGGAGACGGTCGCCGCCCCCGGCGGCGCGGCGGACGGCGGAGCGCCGCCGCTGCTGTCCGTCCGCGATCTCGTCAAGACGTTCCCCGGCCGCCGCACCCGCGGCGGGCGCGCGGGCGCCCCCGCCCGGGCCGTGGACGGCGTCGGGTTCGACATCAACGCGGGCGAAACGCTGGGCCTGGTGGGGGAGTCGGGCTGCGGGAAGTCCACCACCGGGCGGATGATCGTCCGGCTGCTGGAGCCCACCTCGGGCTCCGTCACCTTCGACGGCCGCGACATCAGCCATCTGTCCGCGCGCGCCCTGCGTCCGGTACGGCGCCATGTGCAGATGGTGTTCCAGGACCCGTTCTCGTCCCTCAACCCCCGGCAGACGGTCGCCCGCATCATCTCCGACCCGATGCTGGCGCAGGGCAGTGGAGCGGCCGACGCCCGCAGACGGGCCGCCGAGCTGATGGAGCTGGTCGGCCTCATCCCCGAGCATCTCGACCGCTACCCCCACGAGTTCTCCGGCGGCCAGGCGCAGCGCATCGGCATCGCCCGGTCGCTGGCCACCCGGCCGCGGCTGATCATCGCCGACGAGCCGGTGTCCGCGCTCGACGTCTCCATCCAGGCCCAGATCGTCAACCTGATGGAGACCCTGCAGCGCGAACTCGGCCTCGCCTACCTCTTCATCGCGCACGACCTGTCGGTCGTCAAGCGGGTCTGCGACCGCGTCGCGGTGATGTACCTCGGCCGGATCGTCGAGATCGGCCACAAGGCCGAGGTCTACGGCGCTCCCGCCCACCCCTATACGCGGGCCCTGCTGTCCGCCGTACCGCTGCCCGACCCGGCGGCGGAGCGGGCCCGTGAACGGATCGTGCTGCTCGGCGATCCCCCCAGCCCGGCGCATCCGCCGGCGGGCTGCACCTTCCACCCGCGCTGCCACAAGGCGCGGGAGATCTGCCGCACCGAAGCACCACTGCTGCAGATCGCCGGCCCGGGACAGCGGCAGGCCGCCTGCCACTTCCCGGAGCCCGCACCCGTCGGCCGGACGGGGCTGTGAAGACACGCCCCAGGGCCTGGCCGGCCGATCACGAACGGCCCCTACCGATGGTGTCCCACCCACTCCACCCCACTCCGAGGAGTCCTTGGTGTCCCACGCCCGTTCCGCACGTCCCGCGGGAAGCACCCGCACCACCGGCACTGCCCGCACCACCCGCGCCGTGCGTAAGAGCCTGCTCGTCGCCGCCCTGTCGGCGTCCCTGACCCTGCCGATGATGAACGTCGCCCAGGCGGGGCAGGCAGGTCCGGCAGGTCCGCAGGCCGCTCCCGCCGCTCCGGCCGTCCCGGCGACCTTCGCCGGAGCGCCGGGCGCGGGGGCCCGGGCGTCCGACGGCAACCCGTTCGACGAGGTCCAGCGGCTCGCCAAGGCCGGCACCGTCGCCCCCCACCAGGCGCCTGCCCCCGGCGGTGGCGCGCACGCCGAGGGCAAGCTGCCCGGCGACCAGTCCGCACCGGCGGGCGGCCCGGCGGTGGCCGCCCGCGCCAAGCCGGCCGCTCCGGCGAAGGCGCTGGGCGGCACCGTGCCCTGCACCCTCGACGCCATCACCAAGCTGAGCCCGAAACGCTTCGCGGACTTCCTCGCCGACAACTACACCGTCTCCGTGGAGAACTGTCTGAGCAAGCTGCTCTGGACCTGGGACCCACGCCTCATACCCGTCATGTCCGACGCTCATGTGCAGGCCGTCTCCCAGCGCATAGCCCTGCTCGCGCCGAAACACCGGGGCACCAACGCCAACAACCTGTACGAGATGTTCACGTATCTGCACGCCGTCGCGTACCACGACTACTCGCACACCGAGATCGACGTCACCGACGCCCCGACGGTCGCCGCCATGCAGAAGGCCATCGCCGCCTTCGGGACCGCTCCGCGCACCTTCGACGCGACGAAGCAGAACGCCCAGACGCTGCGCGAGGCGCTCTACGCCGCCAGCGCGCCCGGCCTGCGCCAGTACCAGCTCCCGCTGATCAAGAAGGTGCTCGCCACCATGGCCCCGGGCGCGGCCACCGCCACCAGCGCCGACTGGGGCGGCGCCGTCCTCGCCGCCCTGTCCGTCAACTACCTGGGCGTCTACCCCGGGAACAACGACACCGCCTTCCGCGCGGCGGCCACCGCGGACGCCGCCTACCGCGGCGCCTTCCGGGTGTTCGGCGGCTACGGCCACCTCAAGGGCACCACCAACGACTGGGCGGCGCGCGACGCGGTCGGCGAGTACGGCCGGTTCGGCCAGATCGACGCCCTCAAGCCGGCGATCGTCAACGACCTCGGCACGCTGCTGGGCACCACCGAGGCGGCCTTCGGCAGGATGAGCCCGCCCTGGGTCAGCGCCGCGTCCTGGCTCAACTACTACGACGACTGCGCGCGGTTCAACGTCTGCAAGGCTCAGATCGAGGCGATGCTCTTCCCCCACACCTACACGTACGACAACGGCGCCATCGAGGTCCACACCGGCCTCGACCAGGCCACCGTCGACCAGCTCTACTACGCCAGCAAGCAGGTCAAGACCCAGTTCCTGCGCGTCCTGGGCACCTCCACTCCGCTGGCCGGGGACACCAACACCACCCTGCACATCCACCTGTACGCGTCGCGCGCCGACTACGAGGTCTTCCAGCCGCTGCTCACCGGCTACGGCACCAAGAACGGCGGCATCTACATCGAGGACGGCGCCACCTTCTACACCTACCAGCGCCGGGTGCCGCAGGACTCCTCGCTCACCCTGGAGGAGCTGTTCCGCCACGAGTACACCCACTACCTCAACGGCCGCTGGGCGGTCCCCGGCACCTTCGGTGACACCCGCTGGTACTCCAACGACCTGACCACCGCCATGGACGAGGGGACCGCCGAGTTCTTCGACGGCGGCACCCGCGACGACGGCATCAAGGTCCGCAAGTCCCTGGTGCAGGGCGTCATCGACGACACCGCGGGCGGCGGCCCGCGGATGAGCGTCGACCAGCTGCTGCACGCCACCTACGACGGCGACGGATTCCGCTTCTACGACTACGCGGGCACGTTCTTCGAGTTCCTGTGGACCGAGCACCCGACGCTGCTGCGCGAGATGTACGGCTACGAGCGGGCCGACGACCCGGCCGGCTTCGACGCCTGGCGCACCAGAACCGGCGCCGACGCCGCGCTCCAGCGGGAGTACGACGCCTTCCTGGACCGGCAGATCGCCCAGGTCGCGACGCTGTACGTGCCCGACACGCAGTACACGGCCAACGGGTCGCTGACGTTCGCCACGGCCGCCGAAGTGCAGGCGGCGTTCGCCGCGGCCACCGCCAACACCCCTGTCTGCAAGGACAACGCGGACTGGGACAACAAGGTCCGCTTCACCTGCACCGGCCGCGTCACGGCCAACCTCTCCGACTCCGGGAACCCCGACCGGGTCTTCAAGGACATGTCGGAGACCGTCGACTACTTCCTCCTCGACCGGGCGGGAGCGGCGGCGAACAACCTGGCCGACATGAACTGCACGTTCGGGTCGGTGGATGTGTGGTCGTCGGGCCTGGCGGGCACGAGCGACTACTCGTGCGAGGGCCCGCTGCGCCGCTGACCGCTGCCGCGGGCGCCCATCGACGCCGGCCCCGGCCCCCGCAGGTGCGGGGGCCGGGGGCGGTCCCTCCGGGGTGGGGGTCCGAAATCACCTCTTTACGGGCCTGGCGGCCCACAAACAGCTCGGCAGCATTTCGGACCCCCACCCCTGCGGGCCCGTCCCCCTCCGTATCCATCGCCCTCCGTGCCCGGCTCCCGTGGGGGAGCCGGGCACGTCTGTTGGGGGTCAGGAAACGTGGCTCACTCGGACGGTGGTGACGCGGCCGTCGTGGGATTCGTTCGTCACGGCGATGCGGGTGCCCGTGTCGGGGACCTTGACGCCTACCTGGGGGAGGTCGGCGTTCCAGTAGACGCCGGTGTGGTCGTTGAAGACGGGGACGCCGGCGCGGGACGGGACGGTGACCGGGACGCCGTCCTTGTGGAAGGTGAGGCGGTCGGTGCGGCCGAGGGAGAACGTCGCGTCGAAGGTCTGGGCACGGGCGTTCAGTACGGTGCCGTCGGTGTAGCGCAGGGCCGCCGGGCGGGCGTCGATGGGGAGGAGCAGCCCGCCGCCGGGGTGGTTTGCGGTGGTGTTGTCGCTGTAGGCGGTGTCCCAGAGCCAGATGAGGGCGCCCTGCTGGTACGGGTAGAACTCGACGGTGTCCTTCTTCGCCGGGTTCTTCGGGTCGTTCGACCAGCCGAAGTTGTAGGGCCCGGTCTTGAGGAAGGCGCCGTAGCCGGTGTAGCGGCGGTTCTCCACGATGTAGGCGCGGGGGTGGTCGGTGGCGCCGGTGCGGCCGGTGACGATCGTGAAGCCCTGCGCGGTCCAGCCGGCGGGGCCGGCCTCCGCGCCGTCCGCGAACAGCTGGGTGCCGCCCGCGCTGACGCTCACCGCGTCGGTGAGGACGCCCTTGCCGTGGGTGTTGCTGTCCGAGGTGACGTGGAAGCGGAGCTGTACCTGCTGTCCGGCGTACGCGTCGAGCGGGACGCTCAGTGCGGTCCAGGCGCCGGAGGTGCCGGTGACCACGGGGGTGCCGGTGGGGGTGCGGGGGATCGTGGTGCCGTCCACGGTGCCGGGCAGGGCGGTCCAGTGGCTTCCGCCGTCGGTGGAGGCCTCGACGGTGAAGAAGTCGTAGTCCTTCTCGATGTCGTACCAGAGCCGGGTGTCGAGAACGGCCGGGGCGGTGACGCCGCGCAGGTCGACAGTGCGGGTCAGTGAGCTGTCGAGGAAGTCACCGGTACCGCTCCACCACTGTTTGCCGCCCTCGTACGGGTCGGTGAGTTCTGTGGTGGTGGTCGACGGCGGCAGATGGACGAGCAGCCCCTGCGGATCGGCGGTGTTGTAGCTGGAGACACCGAGCCGGTGGGTGGAGGCGGGGGCGGCCGAAGCGGTCTCCTCGTAGGCGAGCCAGCCGAGTTGGAGCTTGCTCCAGGCGTCGAGGTCGCCCGGGTAGTCGCCGGTCGTGTTCGGGCCCTTGCCGAGGTAGGAGGCCGAGGACATCAGCGACCAGTAGTTGACACTGTTGTCGCCGGTGGCGCCGTACAGGTCCGGCAGCCCGAGGTCGTGGCCGTACTCGTGGGCGAAGAGGCCGACGCCGCTGTTCTCGCCGCCGGTGAGGTAGTCACCCGCCCAGATGCCGGTGTCGCCGACCGGGGTGCCGCCGATCCGGTTGCCCTGCGGGCCCGCCTGCCCCGCCTGGTCGTAGTACGCGAACCAGCGGTGCGCCCAGACGGCTCCGGTGCCCTGGGTGCCGCCGCCCCAGGTCTGGTCCTTGCCGGCGTGCACGACGACGAGGTGGTCGATGTAGCCGTCGGGCTCGTCGAAGTTGCCGTCGTGGTCGAAGTCGTAGCGGTCGTAGTGGTCGTACTGGGCTATCTGGGCCTTGATGGACGCCGGGGTGCGGCCCTTGGCACGCTCGCCGTCGTACCAGGCGGTGGTGGCGTCCCGGATCATGTCCCAGTTGCTGTGGCACTGCTGGCCCTCGGGGCAGTTGTCACTGCCGTAACGGGCCTCGTTCCAGGGCAGCTTGACCCAGTCGGTGACGGTGCCCTCGATGTCGTACCGGCCGGAGGACTGGGTGCGGTAGAAGTTGCGCAGCGAGACGGTGCGGGGGGCGTCGCCGAAGAACTGCTGCTGGTAGTAGGCGCGGTCGAAGTCCTTGCGCCAGACGGTGTGGTTGTCGGCCTTCGCGGGGCGGCCGGTGGTGTTGTGCAGCGGGCCGGGCTCGCCGCCGTAGCGGGGTTGGCCGTTGTTCATGGTGGTGCTGTCCACCTGGTCGCCGAACTCGGCGAGGATGACGAAGATCTTGTCCGTGCGCTCCTGGGCCAGTTCGGCGTACTGCTTGCCGATCTTGACGGTGTGGGGGAGCGTCCCGCCGGGCGAGCGGGCCACCGAACCGGCGGCGACGTGCTCCAGCGCCTGCCGGCGCAGCGCCTGGCGCTGCAGGTCCATCGGGCTGGACGGGGCGTCGGCGTGCCGGACGTCCTCGGAGGCGCTGCCGGCGGGGCCCGGGGTGGCGGCCGGTGGTGCGGTCGAGGCCGCGGCCGGGCCCGTGAGCAGCAGCGCGCCGGCTATCGCGGCGCTGGTGAGCGCCGCGATGCCGGGCAGGGTGATTCTGCGCAACGTACAGGTCCTTTCGGAGGAACTGCGGGAGCGCCTCCCGGAGGGGGAGGGGCGGTGAGCGCAGGTAATATTTCACATGTCAAAGGTGATGTGTAGGGGCTGCACCGAGACGCCTTGAACTCGTCCGACAGGGGCGCGATACGGTCGCGGGGATCGGTAGCCGACTCGCGAGGGGAACCACGTGCCCGGGATCCAACTCACCGCCGGAACCATCGACTTCGAGGACACCGGGGGGCCGGGACCGGTCGTCGTCCTGCTGCACGGACTCGGCCAGAGCGGCACCGTCTGGAAGCGGGTCGTCGACGATCTGCGCACCGACCACCGCTGTGTGATCCCGGACCTGCCGACCGGCGGCCACCGCCGTCCGATGCGGCCGGAGGCCGAGCTGTCACTGCGAAGTGGCGTTCCAGCAGTTCCAGCGCGGGCCCGTCCTGGACGGTCAGCGGTGCGCCGTCCGGCGTCCGCGCGTTCACCGCGATGTCCACCAGCGCGCGGAGGTGCGCCGGGTGGGTGCTCATGAACTCCAGGTTCGCCTCGATGTAGGCGGCAAGGACCGCTGCCCGCCCGGCGACGGCTGCGATCCGCGGCCGGATGAAGGCCACGGCGGTGGTCGTCGCCTCGTCGACCACCGCCCGCACACCGAGCTGCTGTCCGCTGCCGCAGGCCCTTTACCAGGGGTGTTCGAGTAGGTGATGCTGTCCCGGCGCTGGAGGAATGATCGACACGGCGGGAGCCGGTCGGTTCGGAGGGGAAGGCCGCGGTGTGCGCGTAGTGCTGCTTGGTCCGGTTCAGGGGTACGCCGACGACGGGACGCCGGTCGAGGTGGGTGGTGTCCGGCTGCGGATGCTCCTCGCCAGGCTCGCCCTCGAAGAGGGCCGGACGGTCTCCGTCGACTCGCTCGTCGACGGCCTCTGGGGCGAGGAGCCGCCCGCCGAAGCGGCCAACGCGCTGCAGGCGCTGGTGTCCCGGCTCCGCAGGGCGCTGCGCGGGTCCGCGACGGTGGAGTCCGCATCCGGCGGTTACCGGCTCTCGGTGCGCGCTGAGGACGTGGACGTCCACCGCTTCGAGGAACTGGCCGCCCGGGGCAGACGGGCCCTCGCGGCCGGGCGGCCCGGCGAGGCGGCCTCGCTGCTCGGAACGGCGCTCGGGCTGTGGCAGGGCGCGGCGCTCGCCGATGTCCTCGATGCCCCCTTCGCCGGGCCCGTCGCGACCCGGCTCGACGATCTGCGCACCGCGGCTGCCGAGGACCACAGCGATGCCGAACTGCGGCTCGGACGGTACGGAGAGGTGCTCGCCGACCTCGAAGCGACCGGCGCCGAACGGCCGTTGAGCGAGCGGGTCGCCGGGCTGCGGATGCGGGCGCTGTCCGCGGCCGGACGGCAGTCCGACGCCCTCGCGGTGTACGAGGCGATACGCAAGCGGCTCGCCGACGAACTCGGCGTCGATCCGTCGGCCGAACTGCGGGAGATCCATCTGGTCCTGCTGCGCGGCGAGCTGGAGACACCGGCCGAGCGGGCCGAGACCGCCCCGAGCCGCCTCCCGGCCCGGCTGACCAGCTTCGTCGGCCGGGACGGTGAACTGGAGCGGCTCGCCGGTCAGTTGGACCGCAATCGGCTCATTACCATCGTCGGCCCCGGTGGCGCCGGCAAGACCCGGCTCTCCCTCGAAGCGGCCACCCGGGACCGCGCCCACGCCCGCGGCAGGGTCTGGTTCGTGCCGCTCGCCGGTGTGAGCGCACCGGACCAGCTGGCCGACGCGGTACTCGGCGCCCTCAGCTCCACCGACGGCCGCCTCTACGACGCAGGCCAGGGGCAGCGGACCACCCCGGTCGAGCGCATGGCCGGGCTCTTCGGCAGCGGCGACGCCCTGCTCCTGCTCGACAACTGCGAGCACCTCGTCGAGGCGGCCGCGGAACTCGCCGCCGAACTCCTCGACAAGCTGCCGGAGCTGCGGATCCTCGCCACCAGCCGCGAGGCGCTCGCCATCACCGGCGAGTCGCTGTGCCACCTCGGCCCCCTCGACATCCCGATGGGATCACCGGAGCCCGCCGAGGCCGCGCAGTCGCCCGCCGTCCGCCTCTTCGTCGACCGGGCCGCCGGAGTCCGGCCGGACTTCACGCTCGAGGACTCGACCCTCGACGCCGTCGTCGAGGTCTGCCGGCGGCTCGACGGGATGCCGCTCGCCCTCGAACTGGCCGCGGCGAAGCTCCGCTCGATGAGCGTCGAGCAGATCGCGCGCCGCCTCGACGACCGCTTCCGCCTCCTCGCCTCGGGCAGCCGCACCGCCCTGCCCCGGCAGCGCACCCTGCTCGCGCTCGTCGAGTGGAGCTGGGACCTGCTCGACGAACCCGAGCGGATCCTCGCCCGCAGACTGTCGGTGTTCCCGGGCGGCGCGACCGTCCCCGCGCTCGAAGCGGTCTGCGCGGACCCGTCGCTCCCGGCCGCCGACGTCCCGTACGTCCTGGACGCCCTGGTCGAGAAATCGCTGGTCCACACCGTCGACGAACGGCTGGGCGAGCCGCGCTACCGGATGCTGGAGACGGTCCGTGCGTACGCGGCGCGGCAACTCGCGGACGCCGAGTCCGGGGACGCCGTCATCCAGCGGTATGCCGCGTACTTCCTGGCCCTCGCGGAAGAACACGAACCCCGGCTCCGTACCGGCGAACAGCTGCGCGCGATCGAGGTGTTCGACGCCGAACACGACAACCTCGTCCTCGCGCTGCGCTCGGTCGTCGACGCCCGGGACGACGGGGACCTGGCCGCGCGCTTCGCCGGGGCGATGTTCTGGTACTGGGGGATCAGGGGGATGAGCACCCAGCTCGACACCCATCTGGCGGAGGCCGCCGGGCCGGATTCCGTACCGGCAGGGGACTCCGGACGGGGGGCAGCGGGCGGCGAACGTCCGGCCGTCGAGGGGGAATCGGCGACGGCGCGGGAGTTCCACCCGGCCGTACTGCTCCTGCGGATGTCCCAGGCCTCCTTCCCCGCCCGCGGATCGGGACCGGGCGGAAGCGCGGACCAGGATCCCCTCGACTCGCCCGACCCGTGGGTCCGGGCCGGCGCCCACCTGGCACGGGACTTCGCCCTCACCGAACAGGGCGACCTGGTCACCGGCGCCGAGTCCCGGATGGAGGCCCTGCGCGGCTTCGAGGAGGTGGGCGACCGCTGGGGGCTCGTGATGAGCCTGCTCCCGATCGGCCGCGACCACTCCCTGCGCGGCGAGTACCCGCAGGCCATCGCCACCTTCGAACGGACCGTGGCACTCAGCTCGGAACTCGGCACCGAGGACTACCTCTACCTCAGCAAGGCCAGACTCGCCCGCGAACGCCGGCGCAGCGGCGACCTGGAAGGCGCCTTCCGCGATCTGCACGCCGCGCACCGGCAGGCCCGCGAGCGCGGACAGCTGCGGCTGGAGGCCAACATCCTCGTGGGCCTGGCCAATGTGCACCGCAGGGCCGGTGACCTGGCGCAGTCCGACGCGACCCTCGACCGTCTCGAGGCGCTGAGCGCCCGGCGCCCCTCCCTCAGGGAGACCGCCCGCGACCTGATCGTCAGCACCCGCATCGAGAACCGTCTCGCCGAGGGTGACGCCGTACGGGCCAGGACCCTGCTGCCGGAGGCGGCCGGCGCCCTGTTCGGCCAGGGCGCGGGCGCCGCGCTCGCCTGGGTGGCCGAACTGCTGGGCGGACTGCGGACCTTGGAGGGGGCCCCCGAGGAGGGCGCCAGATCGCTCGGCATGAGCCAGGTGATGCGCGGCGCCTTCGACTGGGGCGAGCCCGAGTGGCGCGAGCTGGTCGACCGGATCGTGGCGACGCTGGGCGAGGAGGGCTTCAGGAAGGCGTACGAGGAGGGGGCCGCTCACTCCCGCGAGGACGCACTGCGGTGGCTGGAGGCGGAGACCCTGCGGACGGTGCCGCGCGCCTGACGAGGCGCCCGCGGTCATGCGGACAGCCGGGCGGGGTCCGCTCCACCCCCGTGGGTGCGGACCCCGCCCGGCCGGACTTGTCACCGGAGGACCTGGGGGATCATCCGGCGTTCTTGCGGTAGGCCCGCATGGCCAGCGGGAAGAAGACCACGATCACACCGGCCATCCAGGCGAGGCTGCCGGCCAGCGAGCCGGCGACCGGGCCGCCGTTGAGCAGACCGCGGACCGCGTCGGCCACCAGCGAGACGGGGTTGACGTCGGACCAGGCCTGGAGCCAGTCGGCCATCTTGTTGTCGGCGACGAAGACGTTGCTGGCGAAGGTGAGCGGCAGGATCAGGATGGTCATCAGGCCCTGCACGGAGGCGGGGCTCTTGATCAGCATGCCGAGGAACACCGAGATCCAGGAGAAGCTGAGCGCGAAGCCGATGAGCAGGGCGACCGCGGCGAGCGAGGCGACCGGGTTGGTCCCGACGCGGTACCCCATGATCAGGGCGAGGACGACCAGGGTGGCCAGGCAGGCGACGTAGCGGACGATGTCCGCGAGGACGGCGCCGATCAGCGGGCTGGAGCGGGCGATCGGCATGCTGCGGAACCGGTCGAAGATCCCGGTACTGGCGTCCGCGCTGAGCGAGGCGCCGATCCCGATGCTGGCCTGGAAGACGGCCATGACCATGACGCCTGGGGTGACGTGCTGCAGATAGCCGTGGGTGTCACCGCCGGACATGGCGTCCCCGAACAGGTAGATGAACATCAGCAGGCTGATGATCGGGGTGAGGATCACATCGACCAGCTGCATCGGCGACTTCATGAACTTGATGACGCCGCGGCCGGCGAGGGCGAGGCTGTGCTGGGCGGTCTGCGCGAGGCCGATACGGCCGGGGAGCTCGGCGGGGGCGCTGAGGGTCTGGGTGCTCATGACAGGGGTCCTCTCGGGAAGGTCTGCAGGGAACGGAAGGGCTCAGACGGCGACGGGCTGCTCGTCCGCGACGGCCGGCTCGTGTCCGGTCAGGGCGAGGAAGACCTCGTCGAGGCTGGGCAGGCGCAGGCCGAGCTCGTCGGCGGTGATGCCGGCGCCGTCCAGGCGGCGGGCGACCGCGGCGACGAGCAGCGGGTCGTCGGCCGGGACGGTCAGCACGCCGGAGTCCTGCGCGGGGGTGTGGCCGGACAGCTCGGCGAGCAGCTGCGCCACCTGCGGCACATCGACGGCCATGGCGGGCCGGACCTGGAGGATCTGGCCGCCGACGCGGCGCTTGAGCTCACCGGGCCGGCCTTCGGCGACCTTGCGGCCCTTGTCGAAGACGGTGATGGAGTCGGCGAGCTGGTCGGCCTCTTCGAGGTACTGGGTGGTCAGCAGCACGGTGGAGCCGTCCGCGACCAACTGCCGTACGACGTTCCAGACCTCCTGCCGGGCGTGCGGGTCCAGGCCGGTGGTGGGCTCGTCCAGGAAGAGCACCTGCGGCCGGCCGACCAGGGAGGCGGCCAGGTCCAGGCGCCGCCGCATCCCGCCGGAGAAGGTGGCGATCGGCTTGCGGGCCGCCTCGGTGAGGGAGAAGTTCTCCAGGAGCTCGGCGGCCCGCGCCTTCGCGTCGCGCCGGGCCAGGCCGAGCAGCCGCCCGATGAGCACCAGGTTCTCGGCGCCGGACAGGGTCTCGTCCACGGAGGCGAACTGACCGGTCAGCCCGATCAGCTGCCGGACCCTGACCGGATCCTTGACGATGTCGTAGCCGCCGATGCTGGCGTGCCCGGCGTCGGGGCGCATCAGCGTGGCCAGGATGCGCACGGTGGTGGTCTTGCCGGCGCCGTTGGGACCCAGGACACCGACGACCTTGCCGGCCGGCACCTCCAGGTCGACGCCGTCCAGGGCGGTGAAGTCGCCGTACTTCTTGACCAGTCCCTCGGCCCGGATCGCGTACCCCATGTTCAACAACTCCTCGTCAGGTCCTCGTCGTTCTCGATGACCATGACGATGCCGGGCCCGGCTGACAGTCCGCGGACAGCCCGCTGACGACGGTCGACGACGGTTGTCAGGCGCTGTCAGGGCTTACGCGAACAGGCCCGGCGCCCGCTCCTTGAGGAGCGGGCGCCGGGCCTGTCGGGTTCCGTGCTGCGGGGTCCGGTGGAATCGCTGCCTTTCCTTCAGCGTTGGTGTCTGCTGATCTGCGCCCACCACCGATGACCGGGACCATGCCTGTGATCACTCCGTTTCAGATCGCTGGAGTTTCGGTGAGGGAGGTGGGGTGGTGGCGGATCGGGTGAGGGTGTCGAGTCGGGCGGCGAGGTCGGGGTGGGTGGTGGTCAGGTGGGGGCGGGTGGCGTTGAGGGGGCGGATGAGGGCCGCGGGGTCGTCCTCGGCGAGGGCGGCGTCGAGCTGGCCGAGGGTTCCGCGGGCCGCGGTGGGGAGGTCGGTGAGAGTGGTGATCTGGGCGGCGATGCGGCGAAGATCGGCGGCGTTGTCGCGGGCCCAGGCGGCGAGGGTGCGGTCGGCGGCGCGGCCTTGTCGGGTGGCCTGGACGCGTTGTTCTCCGGTGGTTCCGGCGGGTCCGGGGCGGCCTCGCAGGTAGCGGCGTTCGGCGGCCTGGCGGCTGGTCACACCCAGGGGGTGGGCGAGGTCGGCCCAGCTGGCTCCCGCATGGCGGGCGGTCTCGATCAGGCCGGTTTCCCATCCGGAGAGATTTTCGCGGATCTGCCGCAGCAGCAGGAGGGAGGCCAGGGCCTGTTCCGGGCCGGCAGCGGGGGCGCGGGCGCCGGGGGAGCCCGGGGTCTCATGCTGGGCGGCGTGCAGTTCACCGTCGATGGCTTCCAGGGCTGCCGCGGCGGCGAGAAAGGAAGCCGGGCTCTGGGTGTCGGTGCGGGGAGAGGCCGGTTGGTCGGCGGCTGCCATGGGCACCTCCTTCTGGACTGTCAGCCTTTGGACGACACCATGTTTGTCATCCATTGGATGACATGCTACAACGGATTCCGTGCAGCGCATTGGCAGCTACTGCCCGAACCTTCTGGAGGTGTTTCGCAATGTTGATGCGCACTGACCCCTTCCGCGAGCTGGACCGGATCGCCCAGCAGCTGACCGGCTCCGGCACCTGGACGCGGCCTTCCGCGATGGCGATGGACGCCTACCGCGAGGGCGACGAGTACGTGGTGGCGTTCGACCTTCCCGGTGTCAGCGCGGAGTCGATCGACATCGACGTCGAGCGGAACATGCTGACCGTCAAGGCCGAGCGCCGGCCCGCGGCGAAAGCCGACGACGTCGCGATGGAGTTGTCGGAACGGCCGCTGGGCGTGTTCTCCCGTCAGCTCGTGCTGGCCGACACCCTGGACACCGAGCGCATCAGGGCCGACTACGACGCCGGGGTACTCACCTTGCGCATCCCGATCGCCGAGCGCGCCAAGCCCCGCAAGATCGCCATCGGCGGTGGCTCCTCCCGCCAGCAGATCTCCGGCTGACCCGGCGCCGGCCGGGACCGACGCGGCGGAGGACGGGCACGTGCCCCTCTCGATCGTCCTCCGCACCGGACGAAGGAAAGGCGGCGGCCGACATGGCCCTGCGATGGGAAGCATTCCTCGACCAGGTGACCGAACGCGGGGAATACGGCAGCCGCCAGGAGGCGGAACGCGCGACCCGCGTGGTGCTCGCCCTGCTCGGCGCCCACCTGGTCGGCCAGGTGCGGGCCCACCTGGCGGCGCGTCTGCCGGAAGGCTTCGCCCTGATCCTGCTCAACCCGCTGCAGAGCGCCGAACCCCTCCCGCCGGAGCGGTTCCTGCGGGCGGCGGCGGCCTGGATCGAGGGAGCCACCGAGACGACCGCGGCCTGGGACGTCAGCGCCGTCCTCAGCACCGTCGCCGACGCGACCGACGGCGACCTGCTCCACGAGGTCCTGCTCCAACTCCCCGCGGGCTACGACCTCCTGTTCGGCCGCCCCCAACCCACCTGACCACCCACCCGCCGGGTGCCGGCACCACCACCACGGATACAGAAAGGCAGCCACCGCAGTGATCTCCGACCTGCGCGCACCGCTCCAGCACCCAACCGCCATGACCTACGAGCAGATGCTGGAGAAAGTCCGCTACGAGGGCGTCTACCCCACTCGGGAGCGGGCCGAGGAAGCCGTCCGCGTCGTCCTTTCGGGACTCGGCCGCCAGCTGACAGGCGACGAACGCGTCGAACTCGCCGCCCGCCTGCCCTTCGAGGCCGCCTGCATCCTCACCGCCCAAATCCCCGCCCACCGACCCCTGACCGGATGGGCCTTCGTCCAGGACCTCGCCGACCGCACCGGCGCCACCCCCGCCACCACCCGCTGGGACACCGGCTCCGTCCTGGCCGCCGTCACCGCTCTGGCCGACCCCGACCTGATCACCCGCATCCTGAAGCAGCTCCCCAACGGCTACGCCCTGTTGTTCGGCCGAGCCGAACTCACCCAGGCCGCATAAGGAGCCCACCGTCGCGCGCACGGCACCGCCCAGGACCCAGCGATCACACGAATCGGCTGCACGGTCATCGTGGTACTACCGGGCGAGAACGGCACTCACCGTCTTCCCACCGGCCGGCCGGTGGGTCACGGCGGTGGCGTGCGCGAGGCGGTTGACCATGGGCCGGCCGAAACCTCCCGTCCCTCCGATACCCGTCAATCGTGTCGCTGTTCTGTTCGAAAGCGACTACCTCACCGTCGGGTACCCGAAAATCTGTGATGGCTGGAGTAGACATTGGGCGGCGGTGTGGTTATGGTTTCTCTCGTAGCCGAGATCAAGAACGGCCCGGCAGAGATGAACTGCCAGGCAGTAGTACGCAGTTGCAGGTGTAGTTCGCAGGGCGGTGCGGTGGTGGAGTCGCGAAGCCAGAGCAGGTGCAGGACGGCGACGGGACTGACGACCGGACCGGGTGGCCCGCAGTGATCAGGGGCCGCCGTGAGCGGTAACGCAGTGGCAGTACCCGCAAGTGCAGTTCGCAGTACCCAGCAGTGAAGTCAGTGAGCGGTACCTCGGTGAAGGCGTCGGCTGCGGACGCGCGCACCGGGAGGTTCGGCAGTGGGGTTCTAAGCCAGGGCAGTTGTAGTACGGGCGACGGGGCTGGCTGTCGGAGAGTGGCGCTTTTGCAGGCCACTGGCGGTTTGCAGTACCCAGCAGTGCGGTACATGAGTGGTACCTCGGTGAAGGCGTCGGCTGCGGGCGCGCGCACTGGGAGGTTCGGCAGTGGGGTTCTAAGCCAGGGCAGTTGTAGTACGGGCGACGGGGCTGGCTGTCGGAGGGTGGTGTAGTGAAG
>NZ_JAAGLX010000066.1:0-34783 GCF_010548325.1 Streptomyces sp. SID13666
CCAGCGTTCGTCCTGAGCCAGGATCAAACTCTCCGTGAATGTCTCCACGCAAGAGCGGCACCACCGGCCGGAATAAGGCCCGTGGTGCACAGCGTCCTCGCTGTGTAATTGCCTCCCACCAGTTCCCGTCCCGAAGGACCGGAGGGCGGAAGGACTTTTTCAAAGGAACCACCAAACGAAACCCGAATGGGTTCCGCCCGGGGTGTTTTAAGTCTGGCGTTGACTTTTGGCACGCTGTTGAGTTCTCAAGGAACGGACGCTTCCTTTGGTGCCGTCACCGGCGCCCTCCGGGCTTCCCTTCGTGTTTCCGACTCTATCAGACGCTTTCACGCCCGATTCCCAGTCAGCGGGTTTCGCCTTCTTCGCTTTCGCGTTTTCCGGCGATTCCGACTCTATCAGAACCTTTCGGGCCTGACTCCCAGTCAGCGGGGTTTGTCATCGGGGCCGTTGAGCCCTTCCGACGAGTGAAACTTTAGCGGAACTTCGGCTTCCGATCCAATCGGCTGCTTTCCGTTCCCATTCCGAAAACGCGCACGAAAACAAGACGACAGAGCGTCGTTCGTTCGAATGGTTGTCATCTGGAGTGGCTGCCTCGGGACCGACTCGCGTCGGCGTTCACCGGCGGGCAACTCGGAGAACACTACGCATCCATCCGCAGGGTGTCAACCCCCGCCCGTCCGCCCTGCGAAGCCCCCCTGAGAGCCGCGCTGAGAGCCTGCCGGGACACCGTCAGTCGAGGTCTTCCAGCCGGCCGCCGGCGTCCGGCTGAGCCACCTCCACGCGGCGCAGCAGGCGCTGGAGCACTTCGCCCAGCACCGCTCGTTCGTCCGTGGAGAGGTCCTGGAGCAGATCGGCCTCGAAGGCGGCGGCCATGCGCATGGTCTCCAGCCACTTGCCGCGGCCCTCGTCCGTCAGCTCGACGATGACGCGTACGCGGTTGGACTCGTCGCGGTCCCGGGTGACCAGGCCCTCCGTGACCATGCGGTCGATGCGGTGGGTCATGGCGGCCGGGGTGAGGCCGAGGCGCTTGGCGAGATCGCCGGGGCCGAGGCGGTACGGCTTGCCGACGACGACGAGGGCCTTGAGGACCTCCCACTCGGCGTTGCTGATGCCGAGGGCCGAGAGGTGCCGGCCGTAGCCGACGTTCATCCGGCGGTTGAGCCGGCCCAGGGCCGTGACGACCTTCTCGACCTGGGGGTCCACCTCGGGAAATTCGCGCTGGTAGGCCGCGATCTGTTCGTCGAGGTCCAGCTCTTGCGGGGGACTGGCGGGACCGTCTGCTGCGGGCATGGCCCGAGTATGGCACGTAACGGCTTGGCGCTAAAGCCCTTCTGTGTGTACTCTTTAGCTTCTAACTTTAACTTTGAAGTCTTCGAGACTCAACGACAACCGAGGTAGGTGAGTGTGACCACCGAGATGGGCGCGGCTCTGCGCCGGATCCAGCTGGGCAACGCGCTGAGCGCGTTCGGCAACGGCTTCACGGTCCCGTTCCTGTTCATTTACGTGGCACAGGTACGGGATCTTGGTGCGACGACGGCCGGGGTGGTGCTGGCCGCCTATGCCGTGGCCGCGCTCTGCGTGCTGCCGTTCACCGGCCGGGCCATCGACCAGCGAGGGCCGCTGCCCGTGGCCATGACCGGTGCGGTGCTCGCCGCCATCGGCGCGATGGGCTTCGGCCTCGCGTCGACCGCGGTGACCGTGGTCGCGGCGTCGGCCGTCATGGGCGCCGGGGTCGCGATCATCGCGCCGTCGCTCGCCACACTCATCGTGTGGTGCTCCACCACCAAGACCCGCTCGCGGGCCTTCGCGACGCAGTTCTTCCTCAACAACCTCGGTCTGGGCATCGGCGGCCTCATCGGCGGCCTGATGGTCGACACCTCGCGGCCCGGCAGCTTCACGCTGCTGTTCTCGATCGAGGCCGTGATGTTCCTGGTGCTCGGCGCGGTGGTCTGTACCGTGCGGCTGCCGAGGACGTCGCGCATCGAGTGCGCACCGACGGACAAGGCCCCGGGCGGCTGGCGGATGCTGGTCAGGGACCGGGCCATGGTGCAGCTGTGCGTGCTCGGCGGCGTGATGTTCTTCGCCTGCTACGGACAGTTCGAGTCGGGCCTGGCGGCCTTCGCGACCGAGGTCACCCGCATTCAGCCGGCGACGCTCGGAATCGCCCTCGCGGCGAACACGGCCGTCATCGTCGCTGCGCAGTTCCTGATCCTGAAGAAGATCGAGCGGCGGCGGCGCAGCCGGGTCATCGCGGCGGTCGGGCTGATCTGGACGGTCGCCTGGGTCGCGGCGGGTGTCTCGGGTCTGCTGCACGGGAGCCACGCGGTGGCGACGGTGACGCTGATCTCCACGTACGCGCTCTTCGGGCTCGGCGAGGCGATGCTGTCGCCGACCGTCGCTCCGCTCGTCGCCGATCTGGCGCCGGCGCGGATGATCGGGCAGTACAACTCGGCGTTCGCCCTCGTGAAGCAGCTCGCCCTCGCGGTCGGGCCGGCGGTGGGCGGGCTGATGGCCGGGGCCGGGATGTGGGGTGCCTACATCGGCATGCTGATCGCGTTCTCGCTCGGCATCACGTGGCTGGCGCTGCGGATGGGCCGCGGGCTCACTCCCGCCCAGGACAACCCGCACGCCGTCGTTCCGGCGCCGCGTGAGCCGCTGGCGGCCGACCGCCCGCTGGTGACCGGCCGGCCGGTCGAGGCCTCCGTCGGGGGCTGAGCGGCCGAGGAACGCCCCCTTCGCACAGACCGCGAAGAGGGCGAAGACTGAGTAGGACGCTGCCCCGGCCGATCGGCCGGGGCAGCTGTCGTTCTCAGGCGCGTGGAAGGGCGAACTCGCACCAGACGGCCTTGCCGCCGCCGGGCGTCCGGCGGGAGCCCCAGCTGGAGGCGATCGTGGCGATGATCGAGATGCCGCGGCCGGCCTCGTCGGCCGGCTCCGCGCGGCGGCGGCGCGGCAGGTGGTCGTCGCCGTCGGTGACTTCGATGATGAGCCGGCGGTCGGTGCGCCGGAGCCGGAGCTTCATCGGCGGGGTGCCGTGCTGCAGCGAGTTGGCGACCAGCTCGCTGGCGGCGAGAACGCCGAGGTCACGCAGTTCCGCGGGGAAGCGCCAGCTGGACAGGACGCCGGTGGCGAAGGCGCGGGCGCGGGGCGCCGCCTCGATGCCGCCGAGGAGTTCCAGCGAGGCGTTGCGGAAGAGCTCGGCGTCGGCGCCGGTGTGGTCCGGGTACTGCAGGACCAGGACGGCGACGTCGTCGTCGTGCTCGGAGGTCACGCCGAGCGCGCGCAGCAGCCGGTCGCAGATGACCTGTGGGGTGCCGGTGGCGCCGGCGAAGGCGCTCATCAGGGAGTCGATGCCGACGTCGATGTCCTCGCCGCGCCGCTCGACCAGGCCGTCGGTGTAGAGCACCGCCATGGAGCCGGGGCCGAGCGGGATGGATCCGGAGGTGTGCACCCAGCCGCCGGTGCCCAGCGGCGGGCCGGTCGGCTCGTCGGTGCGGTGCACCTGGCCCTCGGGGTCGCGGACGAGGATCGGCAGATGGCCGGCGGTGGCGTACGAGAGCCGCCCCTCGCTGGGGTCGTGGACCGCGTAGACGCAGGTGGCGATCTGGGTGGCGTCGATCTCGGAGGCGAGGCCGTCGAGCAGCTGGATGACCTCGTGCGGCGGGAGGTCGAGCCGCGCGTAGGCGCGGACCGCGGTGCGGAGCTGGCCCATCACGGCGGCGGCGCGGACGCCGCGGCCCATGACGTCGCCGATGACGAGCGCCGTGCGACCGGCGCCGAGGGTGATCACGTCGTACCAGTCGCCGCCGACCGCGGCGTCGGTGCCGCCGGGCTGGTACGTGGCGGCGACCCGCAGATCGTCGGGCTGCTCCAGCTCCTGCGGCAGCAGGCTGCGCTGGAGGGTGACGGCGGTGGCGTGCAGCCGGCGTTCACTCTCCCGGAGGCGCTCGGCGGCCTGTACCTGGTCCGTGACGTCGGCGGCGAAGACCAGGACGCCGCGCTTGGCCTCGGGGACGTCCTGGGTGCCGTGGGCGGCGCTGTGAGCGGTGGTGTGCGCGGCGCCGTGGGTGCCTGGCGCGCCGGGGGCGCCCGGTGTGCCGTCGTGGCCCGCGCCGGTGTGCACCGGCGTGCAGGTGAAGGTGAAGTAGCGGTCCCGGTCGGGGAGGGTGACCTTGCGCGCCTTGACGGTGCGCGGTTTGCCGCTGCGGTGCACCTGGTCCATGAGCGGGAGCAGCCCGAGCTCGTCGAGCTCGGGAAGTCCTTCGCGGGCGGGTTCACCCGTTCTGCGGGCGCCGAAGACCTCGGTGTACGCCTCGTTGACGTACGCGATGCGGTGCGCGGCACCGTAGGTGATGGCGATCAGTGCCGGGACCTGGCTGAGGACGTCGTGGACGGAGAGCGCGTCGACGGCGCACGCCGGCGCTTCCGGGTGCTCGGCGCGGGCCGCGGGCACGGCTCCGCCGGCCGTCGGCGCGTTCGGGGCGGCGGGTGCGGCGTCGGGCGTACGCCCGGCCGCGGCCGTACGGCGCTGCGTGCCGGGGAGCCGGGCGCTCCAGCGGGTGAGGTTCACCGAGCTCCACCTCGCGGCGTTGTTCGGGGCAGCCCGGACCGCCTGGCTCCGCGCGGGGGTACGGGGGGTCGCTCCCCGGGAGAATTCAGCAAACGTCCGATTCCTCGTATTTGTCACGCTTTGCAGGTGCTGGCGCACACATGGTCACACGCCCAGTGTGGCCGACCCGCGGCCCGGGGGGAATCGCGTGGCTCAGGGCGCGTCCGGCTTGGGGAGCCCTCCCGCGGCCAGTTCGAACTCGGCGCGCGGGTGTTCCAGCGAGCCCAGCGAAACGATTTCCCTCTTGAAAAGACCGGACAGTGTCCACTCGGCGAGCACCCGCGCCTTGCGGTTGAACGTGGGCACCCGGCTGAGGTGGTAGGTCCGGTGCATGAACCACGCGGGATAGCCCTTGAGCTTGCGTCCGTAGACGTGGGCGACGCCCTTGTGCAGGCCTAGCGAGGCGACGGATCCGACGTACTTGTGCCGGTACTCCTTCATCGGCTGTCCGCGCAGCGACGCGAGGATGTTCTCGGCCAGCACCTTGGTCTGGCGGACGGCGTGCTGGGCGTTGGGGGCGCACTCCTTGCCGGGCTCCTCCGCCGTCAGGTCCGGAATGGCCGCGGCGTCGCCGGCCGCCCAGGCGCCCTCGACGCCGTCGATCATGAGGGTGGCGGTGCCCTTGAGCCGGCCGCGCTCGTTCAGCGGCAGGTCGGTGGCGGCGAGGATCGGGTGCGGCTTGACGCCCGCGGTCCAGACGACGGTGCGGGTGGGCAGCCGCGTGCCGTCGGAGAGGACCGCGACCCGGTTCTCGCACGAGTCCAGCCGGGTGCCGAGCCGCAGGTCGATGTTGCGGGCGCGCAGCTCCCGGATGGCGTACTTGCCCATCTCCTCACCGACCTCGGGGAGGATCTTCTCGGTGGCCTCGACGAGCACCCACTTCATGTCCTCGGGGCGCAGGTTGTGGTAGTACCGCGTGGCGTAGCGGGCCATGTCCTCGAGCTCGGCGAGTGCCTCGACGCCCGCGTAGCCGCCGCCGACGAAAACGAAGGTGAGCGCGGCGTCCCGTACGTCGACATCGCGGGTCGAGGAGGCGATGTCGAGCTGCTCCAGGACGTGGTTGCGCAGGCCGATGGCTTCCTCGACGGTCTTGAAGCCGATGGCGAACTCGGCGAGGCCCGGGATGGGCAGCGTGCGGGAGACGGAGCCGGGGGCGAGGACGAGGTGGTCGTACGGGATCTCGATCCCGGAGGTGCCCTCCTCCTCGGTGGCCAGGGTCGCCACGGTCGCGACCCGCTTGGCGTGGTCGATGTGCGTCGCCTCGCCCACCACCAGTTGGCACTTGCTCAGCACCCGCCGCAGCGGCACCACGACATGCCGGGGGGAGATCGACCCGGCGGCCGCCTCGGGGAGGAACGGCTGATAGGTCATATAGGGCTGCGGGTCGACGACGATCACTTCCGCTTCGCCGCGCTTCAGCTTCCGCTGCAGGCGCAGGGCGGTGTACATACCGACGTATCCCCCGCCGATCACGAGAATGCGCGGGCTGGTCCTGGCTCTTGACTGGGCTGCCGACTCCGTCATTGCTCCATGACGCAATGGATGAAGGACGTTTGTCCACAGGGCGTACCGCAGTGATTCACCGGATACCCGGATCCGGCAGGTCAGGGATGTGTCGTTGACCGGGCAAAGCCGGTGAAAGAAGAACAGTCGGACCCGCTACTCCGATCGGGGACGCGCCGGGCGGAACGGACCCCCTTCTTTCCTGACCTCGGCTCAACTATGTTCGTACTCCATCGGGGTACGTTCGTCGTGCGCCGATGATCATTACGGGTGGGGAGTCTCCGGGGGGAGACGTCATAACCGGGGGATACACATATGCACATTCAGGACTCTCAATGGACGGTAGCGGCAGGCGCGGAGGGTAACGGCGGCAGCAGCCGCGCGACCCCGCTGCGGGTGGACGCCCAGCGCAATCTGGAACATGTGCTGAGGGCCGCGCGTGAGGTGTTCGGGGAGCTGGGCTACGGGGCGCCGATGGAGGACGTGGCACGCCGTGCGCGCGTCGGCGTCGGCACCGTGTACCGGCGGTTCCCGAGCAAGGACGTACTGGTGCGACGGATCGCCGAGGAGGAGACCTCCCGGCTGACCGAGCAGGCGAGGACCGCTCTCGGGCAGGAGAACGAGGCGTGGTCGGCGCTGGCGCGCTTCCTGCGGACCTCGGTGGCCTCGGGTGCCGGGCGGCTGCTGCCGCCGCAGGTGCTGCGGGTCAGGACCGGGGTGTCCGGGGTGCCGGCGGCGCCAGGCGGCTCCGGTGGATCCGGGTTCGCCGTCGAGGCGGCTGTTTCCGCACTGTCCGGGCTGCCCGCGCATTCCGGGCTGTCGGACGAGGCGGCGCGGGTTCCGCAGCAGCGGGCGCCGCTGAGCGTGGCGGTGGAGCCGGGCGAACTGTCGACTGGACTCGCGGATCCGGCGCCGGTGGCCGATCCGTCGGCCGACGGATCATCCGGCACTTCCCTCGGCACGTCGGCGGGCACGTCGGCCGGCTCGGCTCCGGTGCTCGACGCGGCCGTTCCCGACGGTGCCGGGGAAGCGGACGACGCCGGGATTCCCGCGCTGCTGGAGGTCGTCGGCCAGCTCGTCGACCGGGCGCGGGCGGCGGGCGAACTGCGGGGTGATGTCTCGGTGGCAGACGTGCTGCTGGTGATAGCCACCGCGGCGCCCTCGCTGCCCGATCCGGCACAGCAGGCGGCGGCGTCGGCACGGCTGCTGGAGATCCTGCTGGACGGACTGCGCTCACGCCCGTCCTCCGCGGCCGCGGAGGGCCCTTCGGCCCCGTCCACGCTCAGTTGGAGCACGGCCCCGGCCGAGTAGACCGGGTGAAAAGGCGATCAATGGTGAAGGACCGGTGAGCGAAAGCTCCCCGGACGAGTGGTTCCCTGTCGCGGCATATCTCGGGATGCACATGGTGTGACACCCTGGCGCGGTGGACGAGGCAAACGGCGAGTCGAACGCTGCTGCAAGTGCGGAAGCGGGCGGCGGACTGCCATCGCGCCGGGTTCCCGAGCAGCGTGAACCGGAGTCCCACGTACCGCTGTCGGACGCCGATCTGGTCGCCCGGGTACGCGGTGGTGACGACAGCTCGTACGAGGAGCTGTACCGGCGGCACGCCGATTCGGTACGCCGCTATGCCCGCAGCTGCTGCCGGGACGCGCACACCGCCGAGGACCTGACCGGCGAGGTCTTCGCGCGCACGCTCCAGGCGGTGCGCGGCGGCAGCGGTCCGGACTCGGCGGTGCGCGCCTACCTGTTGACGACGGTCCGGCGCGTCGCCGCGTCCTGGGGCAACACCGCCCGGCGCGAGCAACTCGTCGAGGACTTCGCGGTGTTCGCGGTGTCGGCGGCGGGTTCGTCCACGAACGAGGACACGCTGGACCTGGGCGCGGACGTCCGCGCCATGCACGACGCCGAGCAGTCGCTGGCCATCCGGGCGTTCCGTACGCTGCCCGAGCGGTGGCAGACGGTGCTGTGGCACACCGCCGTCGAGGAGGAGTCGCCGAGCGAGATCGCCCCGCTGCTCGGCCTGACGGCCAACGCCACGGCAGTACTGGCGCACCGGGCCCGCGAGGGTCTGCGGCAGGCCTATCTGCAGGCGCACGTGAGCTCGACGCTGACCACCGGGAGCAGTTGCGCGCGCTACGCCGACCGGCTGGGCGCGCATGCGCGCGGCGGTCTGCGGATGCGGGCGGACCGGGAGTTGAGCAAGCACCTCAAGGAGTGCGAACGGTGCCGGGCGGCGGCGCTGGAACTGGCCGATGTCAACTCGGCGCTCAAGGGCCTGCTGCCGGTCGCGGTCATCGGCTGGTTCGCCGCCGCGTACGCGGCGAAGGTGGCCGGCATCGTGGCGGGTGTCGGAGTGGCGAGTGCCGCCGGAGGTGCGGCAGCCGCCGCCACGGGTGCCGCGTCGGGTGGCGGTGCGGGAGCCGGCGCCGCCGGCGGAGGCGCCGCGGCCGAGGGTCTCGGCGCGCCCGTGAAGGCCGGGATCGTGGCGGCCGTGGTGGTCGCCGCCGCCGGTATCGCGTTCGCCGCGATGAACATCGGGCATGACGCGCCAGCGCCGAAGCCGCAGGCCAAGCCGGCGGTGGTGGCGCCCGTCACCACACCGCCGCCGACGCCGCCCCCGAAGCCGAAGCCGAGCCCCGAGCCGCCGAGGGTGGCACCGAAGCCGCCGGCGCCGAAGCCGACGCCGAAGCCCGCCGTTCCCGTTGCTCAGCCGAAGCCGAAGCCGTCGCCCTCCCCCACGCCGTCACCCGCCCCGAAGCCCACGCCCGAGCCGACCCCCACACCCACTCCCGCCCCGCCCCCCGCTCCCACGGTCTTCCAGGTCAATCAGCTGGGGTGGAGCGGGATCGGTGACAACACGAAGCCGACGGTGCGGCTCGGGCGCAGCAGCTGGGTCTGGGACCGCTGGGGCCTGAACATCGGCGGCGAGGAGTACGAACACGGCATCACCGTCCGCTCCCCGTCGTCCGTGCTCATCGACCTCAACCGCAGCTGCACGACGTACGACGCACTGGCCGGTGTCGACGACATGACCATGGGGCTGGGCGCGGTCCGCTTCTCCGTCTACGGCGACAACGGGCGGCTGTGGCGGTCGCAGGTGGTGCGCGGGGGCGACGCGGCGGTGCCGGTGAGTGTCGGGATCGCCGGGCAGAAGACGATCCGGCTGGTCGTCGAGTCCGCCGAGCGCTACCAGTTCGTGAACGTGGCGGACTGGGCCCAGTCCAGGATCAGCTGCCAGTAGGGGCCGTTCCTGATCGGCAGGGCATCGGCAGGGAAGGCGGCCTCAGTGGTCGTGGTCCTTCGCCGGGACCTCGCAGGCTCCATCGGCGCACACGCCGCCGTCCTGGTCCGTCACGACCGTTCCGGTCTCCTTCGCTACCTGTTCCAGGGCGCGGAGGAACGTGGACGTCTCCTGGCCGCCCTGGACCATCCACGTGCCCTCGAAGACGAAGGTCGGGACGGCCGTGATGCCGAGCTGCCGGGCCTCGTCGATCTCCCCGGTCACCTCGTCGACGAGGTCGTCGCCGGCGAGGAACGCGGCGACCGGCGCCCGGTCCAGGCCGACGGCCACGGCGGCGTCGGCGAGGCGCTCGCGGTCGCCGATGTCCAGACCCTCGCCGAAGTGGGCGTCCAGGAGCCGGCCCTTGAGGCGCGCCTGCGCGGCGTGGCCGTAGGTGTCGAGCACGAAACGCAGCAGGCGGTGGGCGAGCAGCGAGTTGTTCTCGACCACGGTGTCGAAGTCGAAGGTCAGGCCTTCGGCCGCGCCGAGCTGGGTGATCTTCTCGTCCATGGCGAGGGCCTGGGGCCCGTACTTGGCGGCCAGCACCTCGCGGTGCGGCTGCGGCTTCTCGGGGGCGGCCGGGTCGAGCTGGAACGGCCGGTAGACCACTTCGACGGACGCGGCCCCCGGGAAGGCGGCGAGGGCGCGCTCGAAGCGGGCCTTGCCGACGTGGCACCACGGGCAGGCGATGTCGCTGTAGATCTCGACCTTCACGGACACTCCCAAATTGCTTGAATGATCAATATTCAGCAACGGTGGCCGGTACGGAGCTATTCCCCGGCGGTGGCGGAAGCGGGGGCCGGGGCGGAAGCGGGGGCCGGGGCGCTGGCTGCCGCCGCCGCCGCGAGGGTGGCGGCCGTGGCGGAGGCTGCCGCCGCCGCGAGGGTGGCGGCCGTGGCGTCCAGGTCCAGTCCCTCGCCCTCCGCGTACGCGGCCTCGTACCCGGCGTCGCCCAGCACGGCACGCGCACCCGCCTCCGCCCCGCGGAAGCTCACCGTCTCCGGGACCGTACGCGGCAGCAGCGGCCCGCGCAGCGCCGACGACGCCCCGTGCAGCCGTGCGGCGGCCCCCGGCTCGCCCAGCTCGACGAGGAGCTCGGACCCGTACTCCAGCAGGCCCGCGATCATCGGCTCCGTGGAGCCCGTGTCGATGCCCAGCCGCACCGCGCCACTGACCTGGTTCAGCGCGTCCCGCGGATCGCCCTCCGCGGCCGCGATCCGGGCGAAGAGACCGGCGAGAACCACCGCGAAGACCGGTGGCGGAGTGCCCTGGCTCGCCTCGTCACGGGCCAGCACGCACAGCTCACGGGCCCGCTGCACATCGCCGCGGCGCAGCGACAGCCACGCGGACAGGGCGCGGACGTAGTTCCGCGCGTCCATCACCCCGAACTGCTCCGCCCCCTCCTCGGCCCGGCGGCAGAGCTTCTCGGCCTCCGCGTCATCACCCGAACGGATGGCCAGCTCGGCCATCCGCCCGACGAGGAACGGCCCCTCGGCGCGGGCGCCCAGCTCCTCGCCGAGCCGGAGCGCCGCCTCGAAGTCGGCGCGGGCCGCCGCGTACTCGCCCCACATGACCTCCATCTCGGCGCGCGCGCCATGCACCTGCGCGAGCATCCAGCGGTCGCCGACGCGGCCGCTGAGGACCGTCAGCTCGTTCCAGTCGTCGGTGGCACGGGCCAGTCCGCCGGGCAGGTCGATGGTGACGTGCGTACGGAACATCAGGGCGGCCGCGAGCGCCCAGTCGTCCCCGTACTCACGGCAGTTGGCGACGACGGAGTCCGTGCACTCGCGGATCGCCAGACGTCCGCCGCCGACGTAGCTCGCGATCGGCCACAGCAGGCCAGGGAAGCGGGCCGAGGCCGCCCCCGCGTCCCCGTACACATCGGCGATCAGCGCGGCCGTCTCCTGCACCGGACGGGTGTTGAGGAACTCCTCCGAGGCGTGGTCCGTACTCACGAAGAACGTCAGCAGCCGGGCGTCCATCCGCGCCCAGAAGAACGGGTCGTCCCGCTCGCCCGGTTCGCTCATCTCGATGATCCGTCCCAGCCAGCCGGCGCCCTCCTCCCGGTAGTTGCGCAGCCACCAGAACCAGCCCATGTCGACGGCCAGGGGCAGCGCGTCCGCCTCGTCCTGCGCCGTGATCGCCCGTTGCAGTGCCGCGCGGATGTTGTCCAGCTCGGCCTCCAGCCGGCGCAGCCACACCAGTTGGCGGGTGGTGCGCAGCTCCGGGTCGGCGGTCCGCACGAACCGCCGGAAGTAGTGGGTGTGGCGGCGGGCGGCCGCCGCGAGCTCCTGCGGGCGCTCCTGGGCGCGTTCGGCCGCGTACTCGTGGATCGTCTCGAGGAAGCGGTAGCGGACGCCGTCCTCGGTCTGGATCGAGGTGCCGGTGCTGGTGCTGGTGCCCGTACCGGTGCCGGTGCCGGTGCTGGTGCCGGTGCTGGTGCCGGTCTCTGTGCCGTCGTCCTCGTTGTTCTTGTCCGGCTGTGCCGCGACCACCAGGGACTTGTCGACCAGCTGGCCGATCAGCTCGATGACGTCGTCCCCGCCGACCACCGCCTCGGCGGCGGCCAGCGTCCAGCCGCCCGCGAAGACGCTCAGGCTGCGCAGCGCCGAGTGCTCCTCCTCCGACAGCAGGTCCCAGCTCCAGTCGACGACCGCGCGCAGCGTCTGCTGACGCGGCAGGAGCGTACGGCTGCCGCTGGTGAGCAGGCGGAACCGGTTGTCCAGGCGGTCGGCGATCTGCCGCGGGGACAGCATGCGCAGCCGGGCCGCGGCCAGTTCGATCGCCAGCGGCAGACCGTCCAGCCGGCGGCAGATCTCGTCGACGGCCGCCACGTCCTGCTCCGGGTCGAACCCCGGGCGCACGGCCACGGCGCGCTCGGCGAACAGCCGGTGCGCGGTCGTCGGCGACAGCGGCTCCACCGGGCGCACCGTCTCGCCCGGCACTCCCAGCGGCTCCCTGCTCGTCGCCAGCACCGTGACGCCGGGGCACGCGGCGAGCAGTTCGGCCGCCAACTCGGCCGCCGCGCCGATCACATGCTCGCAGTTGTCCAGCACGAGCAGCAGCCAGCGGTGCGCGCAGTGCTCCAGCAGGCGCACGGTCGGATCACCGGGGTCGGCGCCCGCGCCGCCTGCCGAACCCTTGATGCCCTCGCGGGCCACGCCGAAGATCGTCGTGTCCCGGCGGCCGAGAGCGCTCAGGACCGCCTGCGGCACCGCTTCGGGATGGTCGAGCGGGGCCAGTTCCGCGATCCAGACCCCGTCCGGGTAGTCCGAGCCGGTCAGCGCCGCACCCGCCTCTTCCGAGAGACGGGTCTTACCGGAGCCGCCGGGTCCGGTGAGCGTCACCAGGCGCGACTGCGCCACGTCGGCCCGGATTTCGAGGAGTTCGAGCTCGCGGCCGACGAAACTCGTGAGTCTTGGGCGGAGGTTTCCCTGCGGGGCTTTGAGTGGTCGGGGTGGTGGTGCGGGGGTGGGGGTGCGGGTGGGGGCTGGGGTGGTTTGTGCGGGTGGTTCGTCCGTTGCCAGGAGTTGGGCGTGCAGCGCGCGGAGTTCCGGGCCCGGGTCCGCGCCCAACTGGTCCGCGAGCGCCCTGCGGGCCTGTTCGTACGCCACGAGCGCGTCCGCGGAGCGGTGCGCGGCGCGCAGCGCCCTGATCAGCTGTACGTGGAACGGCTCGTCCAGCGGGTGGTCCGCGACCAGCTCCCGCAGCTGGGGCAGCGTCTCGGCGGCGCGTCCGCAGGCCAGGTCCGCGTCGATCCTGCGGTGCAGCGCCGTGAGGCGCAGCGCCTCGGGGCGGGCCGGCGCCGACCGCCGGTCCGGCAGATCCGCGAACGCCGGGCCGCGCCACAGGGCGAGTGCCTCGCGCAGTTTGCTCGCGGCGGTCTCCGGGTGGCCCGCGTCGAGGGCTGCGGCGCCTTCTGCGGCGAGCCGCTCGAAGACGTGGAGGTCGACGTCACCGGGTCCGGTGAGGAGGCGGTAGCCGCCGGGGCCGGAGGTCACGACGTCCTTGCCCAGGGCACGTCGCAGACGGGAGACGAGCGCTTGGAGCGCGCCGCTCGCATCGTGCGGGAGGTCGGCGTCCGGGCCCCAGACCTCTGCGATGAGGGCGTCGGCGGAGACGGGGCGGTCGGCGTGGAGGGCGAGGGCGGCGAGCAGGGCGCGGAGCCGGCTGCCGCCTAGGGGGACGGGGGCGCCGGAGGGGTCACGTGCTTCCGTGGTGCCGAGGATCAGGTACCGCACGGGGTCCATTCTGCCGGGTTGGTGTGCGGGCCGGTGGTGGGCTCCGGCGCCCGGGCCCTCCGGGAGCGTCTTGGGGAACGCCCGGGTGTGGGCGGGCGGGTCCCGACGCACGTGCATCCGTACCGGCATTGGGCAGGTGGGTGGGAAAAGCCCGCCGCAGGCGCAACGGTGGAGCGGGCGCCGACGTACCCGCACCCCCGCCGGAGTCGGCGCGGCCCGCCGCAGGCGCAACGGTGGCGCGGGCGCCTACCTACCCGCACCCCCGCCGGTAGGCGAAAGGCGCCGTCGTGCCCGCGCGCCCCGTCGGGGGCTACCGGCCCCTCGGGCCGTCTTCGTCGTCGTGGGAGCCCAGGAGTTCGTCCGCCAGGGTGGGGAGGTCGTCGAGGGGGGTTTCCTCGGCCCAGTCGGAGCGGGGGCGGCGGGCCGGAGGGGCCTTGTCGGGGTTGATCGCGGGGAGTTCGCGGGTGCGCTCGTTGTCGGGGGTCGTCTCCGGGCGGAAGAAGCCCGGCGGGACGCGGTCGGCCGGGCTGCGGTCCGCAGGTTCCGGGCGGACGGGCGGCAGGACCGCCGTCTCATCCGCTGCCGGGGCCTTCGGGAGGACGGATGTCTTGTCCGCGGCGGAGGCCGGGGCCTTGGGGACCTTCGGGAGGACGGTGGTCTCGTCCGCTGCCGGGGTCTTGGGGACCTTCGGGAGGACGGATGTCTTGTCCGCGGCGGAGGCCGGGGCCTTGGGGACCTTCGGGAGGACGGTGGTCTCGTCCGCTGCCGGGGTCTTCGGAACCTGCGGGAGGACGGTGGTCTCCGCCTCCGGAGCCTTGGGCGCCGGCTTCGGGGTCTCCACGGTCTGCGTGGTGTTGCTGGCGGCTGCCGCCGCTGCCGCCGCGGCCGCGGCTGCTGCCGCGCGGGCCTCTTCGGCGCGGCGCAGGGCGTCCTCGGCCTTGCGCTGCTTCTCCAGGCGGCGGGCCTCGGCCTCGGCGCGGAGCCGGGACTCCTCCTCGGCCTGGCGGCGCAGCCGGTCCTGTTCTGCGGCACGGGCGGCCGCCTCGGCGGCGAGCCGGAGCCGTTCCTCCTCGGCGAGGCGGGCGGCCTCCTCGGCGCGCAGGCGGGCCGCTTCGGCCTCCTGCTCGGCGGCTTCGCGGCGGGCGGCCTCCTCGGCCTCCCGCTGGCGCTCGGCCTCCTCCTCGCGGAGCCGGGCGAGCTGGGCCTGGCGTTCGGCTTCGAGGCGGGCTTCCTCGGCGAGCCGGGCCGCCTCTTCCTCGGCGCGGATGCGGGCGGCTTCCTCGGCCTGGCGGCGGGCTTCCTCGCGGGCGTCGATCTCCTGCTGGGAGAGCGGCAGTGCCTGGTCGAGGCGGTGCCTGACGACGGTGGTGACCGCTTCGGGCTCCTGGCCGGCGTCGATGACGAGGTAGCGGGAGGGGTCGGCGGCGGCGGGGGTCAGGAAGCCGGCGCGGACCCGCTGGTGGAACTCGGCGGGCTCGGACTCGAGTCGGTCCGGGGCCTCGGTGAAGCGCTCGCGGGCCGCTTCGGGCGAGACGTCGAGGAGGACCGTCAGGTTGGGGACCAGTCCGTCGGTGGCCCAGCGGGAGATGCGGGCGATCTCGGTGGGAGCCAGGTCGCGGCCGGCGCCCTGGTAGGCGACGGAGGAGTCGATGTAGCGGTCGGAGATCACGACGGCGCCGCGTTCCAGGGCGGGACGGACGACGGAGTCGACGTGTTCCGCGCGGTCGGCGGCGTACAGCAGCGCCTCGGCGCGGTGCGACAGGCCGGCGGACGAGACGTCCAGCAGGATCGAGCGCAGCCGCTTGCCGACGGCGGTAGCGCCCGGTTCGCGGGTGACGACGACCTCGTGGCCCTTGGCGCGGATCCATTCGGAGAGCGCCTCGACCTGGGTGGACTTCCCGGCGCCGTCGCCGCCCTCTATGGCGATGAAGAAGCCGGTGGCGGAGGGTGCCGCGGCGGGCTCGCCGCCGCGCAGGGCCTCGCGCAGGTCGCGGCGGAGCGGTACGCCCTGGCGGTCGTCGGTCTTGCCCAGGACGAGGGCGGCGACCGGCAGCAGGAGCGCGCCGATCAGCATGAGCGTGAAGGCGGCGCCGCCGTGCTGGAAGGTGAAGTGGCCGTTGGCGAGGCGGTGCGGGCCGATGAGTCCGGCGAGCACCGGGGCGCCGATGGCGGCCACGGCGACCGCGACGCGGACGACGGCGTGCAGGTGGTCGGTGGTGCGCGCGCGGCGCTGCTCCTCGGCCTCCTGCTCGATGAGGAGGTGGCCAGTGTTGGCGGTGACGCCGGCGGCCGTACCGGCGAGAGCCGCCAGCAGCAGGACGGTGGTCTGGTCGGGGACCAGTCCGGTGAGCAGCAGCGCGAGGCCGGTGACGGCGATGGCGATGGCCAGCAGGCGGCGGCGCGAGAGGGTCGGCAGGGTGCGCGGTCCGACCCGGATGCCGGTGACGGTGCCCGCGGTCAGTGCCAGGACGAGGAGTCCGAAGCCGACCGGGCCGAAGCCGAGGTCGAGTGCGTGCAGCACCGACAGGGCGACGGCGGCGGCGATCGAGCCGGCCACGCCCGCGGTGGCCAGGACGAGGAGCGGGAGGGCGCCCGTGCGGCCGCGCTCCGAGCCGTCGGGTCCCTTGGGGAGCCGGAGGCCTTCGAGCGGGGAGTGCGGGCGGACCGTCGTGCTGTCGGGCAGTTCGAGGAAGTACAGCACCGCGATGGACGCGGAGAACAGCCCGGCGGCGACGTAGGAGGAGAGCGCGACCTGGTGGAGGTCGAACCAGTTCACGCCGAGCGCGAGCAGGCTGTTCAGCAGGGTCACGACGACGAGCGCGGCCGCGGCGAGCGGCAGGGCGACGAACCCGGTGCGCAGGTCGAGGCGGTGGAGCGTCGCGAGGTGGTCGGGGGCGGGGCGTACGGCCGTGTCGCCGGGGGTCGGGACCGGGAGCAGCCCGGGGGCCGCGCCGTCCTTGGCGACCGTCCACAGGCGTTCGGCGATACCGGCCACGAAGGCGGTGACGAGCAGCCAGGTGACGGCGGAGGACGGCACCCAGGTGATCCACAGCGGGGCGACGATGAACAGCGCCAGCCGTGCGCCGTCCGCGCCGATCATGGTCCAGCGGCGGTCCAGGGCGCCGGCGGTCGCGGTGAGCGCCGACAGCGGGCCGAGCAGTACGGCGCCGAAGAGCAGGGTGGACACCAGCCGGACGCCGAGCACCGCGGCGACGGCGAAGGCCGCGCCCCGGTAGCCGCCGCCGAAGGACCCAGCGAGGACGGCTGCCTGCACGGTCAGCCAGATCAGCACCAGCATGCCGAGCCGGTCGGCGATGCCTCCGGTGAGCTGGGCGCTCCACAGCTTCCGCAGCGGCGGGATCTTCAGCAGGGCACCTACCGCCCGCTCGCGCGAGTCCGCCGCGAGGTCGCCGGCGAAAGCGTCGGTCACGTCCCTTGGCCGCTCGATTCGCGTCATTCGGACAGCCTATCCGGAGCACGGAAATCCATGACCCCCCGCCCGAACAAACGGGCGGGGGGTCATGGACGAGCCGGTGTTTCGGCGGGTTATTCGGTGGTCTGCGCCGCCGTGGTCTTCTTCGCGGTGGTCTTCTTGGCCGTCGTCTTCTTCGCCACGGTCTTCTTGGCGGCCGTGGTGGTCTTCTTCGCCGCCGCCTTCTTGGCGGGCGCCTTCTTCGCCGTGGCCTTCTTCTTCGCCGGACCCTTGGCACGCTTCTCGGCGAGCAGCTCGTAGCCGCGCTCCGGCGTGATGGTCTCGACGTCGTCGTCGGTCCGCAGCGTCGCGTTCGTCTCGCCGTCGGTGACGTACGGGCCGAAGCGGCCGTCCTTGACGACGACCGGGCGCTCGCTGACCGGGTCGGTGCCCAGTTCCTTGAGCGGCGGCTTGGCGGCGGCGCGGCCGCGCTGCTTGGGCTGCGCGTAGATCGCCAGTGCCTCGTCGAGGGTGATGTCGAAGAGCTGGTCCTCGGTCTCCAGGGAGCGCGAGTCGGTGCCCTTCTTCAGATACGGGCCGTAGCGGCCGTTCTGCGCGGTGATCTCGACGCCTTCGGCGTCCGTACCGACGACGCGCGGGAGCGACATCAGCTTGAGGGCGTCGGCGAGCGTCACCGTGTCGAGCTGCATGGACTTGAAGAGCGACGCGGTACGCGGCTTGATCGCGTTCTTGCCGGTCTTCGGGGTGTCCTCGGGCAGGACCTCGGTGACGTACGGGCCGTAGCGGCCGTCGCGGGCGATGATCGGGCGGCCGGTCGCGGGGTCGGTGCCCAGCTCGAAGTCGCCGCTCGGCTTGGCGAACAGCTCCTCGGCGTACGCGACGGACAGCTCGTCCGGCGGCAGCTCCTCGTGGACGTCGGCGCGCTGGTGGTTCTCCTCGCCCTTCTCGCCCCGCTCGATGTACGGGCCGTAGCGGCCGACCCGCAGCACGATGCCCTCACCGATGGGGAAGGACGAGATCTCACGGGCGTCGATGGCGCCGAGGTCCTCGACGAGCTCCTTGAGGCCGCCGAGGTGGTCGCCGTCACCGTTGCCGGCGTCGGCGGCCGAGGCCTTGGCCGCGGTGTCGTCGCCGCCGAAGTAGAAGTGCCGCAGCCACGGCACGGCCTGGGCCTCACCGCGGGCGATGCGGTCGAGGTCCTCCTCCATGGAGGCGGTGAAGTCGTAGTCGACGAGCCGGCCGAAGTGCTTCTCCAGCAGGTTGACCACGGCGAAGGAGAGGAAGGACGGCACGAGGGCCGTGCCCTTCTTGAAGACGTAGCCGCGGTCCAGGATCGTGCCGATGATCGACGCGTACGTCGACGGGCGGCCGATCTCGCGCTCTTCGAGCTCCTTGATCAGCGAGGCTTCGGTGTAGCGGGCCGGCGGCTTGGTGGCATGGCCGTCGACGGTGAGCTCTTCCGCGGTGAGCCCGTCGCCCTCGCTGACCTGCGGCAGCCGCCGCTCACGGTCGTCGAGCTCGGCGTTCGGGTCGTCCGCGCCCTCGACGTAGGCCTTCATGAAGCCGTGGAACGTGATGATCTTGCCGGAGGCGGAGAACTCCGCCGCGCGGCCGTCGCTCGACGTGCCACCGATCTTCACGGTGACGGAGTTGCCGACCGCGTCCTTCATCTGGGACGCGACGGTCCGCATCCAGATCAGCTCGTAGAGCCGGAACTGGTCGCCGGTCAGACCGGTCTCCGCGGGGGTGCGGAAGCGGTCGCCGGAGGGGCGGATCGCCTCGTGCGCCTCCTGCGCGTTCTTCACCTTGCCGGTGTAGACGCGCGGCTTCTCCGGGAGGTACTCGGCTCCGTAGAGCTGGGTGACCTGCGCGCGGGCGGCCTTGATCGCGGTCTCCGACAGCGTCGTGGAGTCCGTACGCATATAGGTGATGAAGCCGTTCTCGTACAGCTTCTGCGCTACCTGCATCGTCGCCTTGGCGCCGAAGCCCAGCTTGCGCGAGGACTCCTGCTGCAGCGTCGTCGTGCGGAAGGGGGCGTACGGCGAACGGCGGTACGGCTTGGACTCGACGCTGCGGACGGCGAAGGCGCTGTCCGCGAGCGAGGCGGCGAGCGCGCGGGCGTTCGCCTCGTCCAGGTGGAGGACGGTCGCGTTGTCCTTGAGTCGCCCGGTCGACGCGTCGAAGTCGCGACCCTGGGCGATACGGCGGCCGTCGACGCTGGTCAGACGGGCCGAGACGGTCGACGGGTCGGAGGCGTCACCCGTGCGGCCGGTGGCGAAGGTACCGCTCAGGTCCCAGTACTCGGCGGTGCGGAACGCGATGCGCTCACGTTCCCGCTCGACGACGAGTCGGGTGGCGACGGACTGGACACGGCCGGCCGACAGGCGCGGCATGACCTTCTTCCACAGGACCGGCGAGACCTCGTAGCCGTAGAGGCGGTCGAGGATCCGGCGGGTCTCCTGGGCGTCGACGAGCGGCTGGTTCAGCTCGCGCGGGTTCGCGACCGCGGCCTGGATCGCTTCCTTGGTGATCTCGTGGAAGACCATCCGGCGGACCGGGACCTTGGGCTTGAGGACTTCCTGCAGGTGCCAGGCGATGGCCTCGCCCTCGCGGTCCTCATCGGTGGCGAGGAAGAGTTCGTCGGAGTCCTTGAGCAGGTCCTTGAGCTTCTTGACCTGCGCCTTCTTGTCGGCGTTGACGACGTAGATCGGCTCGAAGTCACTGTCTACGTTGACGCCGAGGCGAGCCCACGGCTGGCCCTTGAACTCCGCCGGCACTTCGGCGGCCCCGTTGGGGAGGTCGCGGATGTGCCCGACGCTGGCCTCGACCACGTAGCCCGGGCCGAGGTAGCTCTTGATCGTCTTCGCCTTGGCAGGCGACTCGACGATGACGAGTCGGCGGCCGCTCTTTGCGGTCTCGCGGGTCGGGGACAACTTCGCTCTTCTCTCCGGGTCGAAGGGGTTCGCTGCGGAGTGTGACCGTACATCCCGGTCCCATGTCAAACGCGAAAAGTCCGCAACGCCACTCGAACGGTAACCCGACAACCGTCATTCCTGCCGCACGGCCCGACGGCCCGGTCCGTTTCCAGGCAGCGTGACGTGCGCTTATACCTGTGCGAGACACCAGACGCCGGCGACCAGCGACGCCGCTCCGAAAAGAATGGTCAGGGCCGCCCCCACCGGGCCGCCGCCCTGGGTCACCGGTGCTCGACCCGCTGTGCGCGCCCCCGCCCAGACCAGAAGCGCCGCTCCGAAAAGCGCGAAGACCATTCCGGCGAACAGTGCGGGTGTGCTCTCCATGCCCGTCCCCCTTCTTCCTGCGTCTTCGCTGCTTTTTTGCGGCTCGCGCCGGAGACTCGCACCTCCGTACGGCGTCCGGGCGAACCCCGGGTGAATGGCGGCCGACAACCGAGCGCTACATCACATCCAGCGTGGCTCGTTTCCGACTGCCGCGCTCGAAGATCCGCAGCAGGACGACGGCCAGCACGGTGTACCCGGCGGCCACCGCCAGCTCGGCCCCGATCCCGGGCAGCGCGGCCCGCCAGGTGCCCCCGGCGGCGAGCGCCCGGGCGGCCCCGGTCGCGTGGGTCAGCGGCAGCAGGTCGCCGGCCGTGCGCATCCAGCCGGGCAGCGTCCCGCGCGGCACGTTCGCGCCGGTGAGCAGGAGCAGGACGGCGCTCGCGACGTTCGACACGAGGAAGACGTCCCGGAACCGCAGCCCGAGCGCCCCCAGGGTGATCCCGAAGACCGAGCACGACAGGGCGGCCGCGCCGATCGCGGCGGCCAGCCCCGGCAGGGCGGCGGCCGGGATCCGCAGCCCGAGCAGCAGGGCGCCCGCCGCGAGGGTGAAGACCGTGACGAAGAGACCGTTGACGACGTAGGGCAGCGCGCGGCCGGTCCACAGGGCGGTCCTGCTGCGCGGGCTGAGCAGCACCGCGCCGAGCGTGCCGTAGCGGCGTTCGTTCGCGACGGCCATGGTGCCGCCGTACACACAGGCGGTGGACGAGGCCAGCACCGCGTTGCCGAGGATGTAGAACCGGTCGTCGGCGACCCCGAGCTGACGGCCCAGGAAGGTGAAGAAGACCAGCTGGAGCAGCGGCCCGGCGAGCAGGGTGCCCGTGAACATCGCGGGCGAGGTCCAGTTGAACAGCGCCCGGTAGGAGATGGTGCCGCCGACCACGACGAGACGTGCGGTGCGGGTGAGGTGACGCATGGTCGGCTCCTTATGTGAGGGCGAGGGTGGCCGCCGCGCGGGCGCGGCGTTCGACGCGGGTCAGGGCGAGCAGGGCCAGCAGCAGCCAGAGCGCGCCGACACCGAGGCCGGTGAGCATCGGCGTGACGACTTCGCCCCCGGCGGTCGCGGCGTGCACGGCGCGCGCGCCCCAGGTGGTGGGCAGCGCCCAGGACAGCGGGCGGGTCCAGGTGGGCAGGACGGTGATCGGCACGAGCATCCCGGAGAGCATCCAGACGGGGTGGTCGAGCGGGTTCGCCAGCGCGTTCGCGTTGCGCAGCAGCACGAACGTCGAGGCCAGCAGCATCCCCATCATGCCGAGCGACAGCACACACACCGGGACCGCGACGAGGAAGAGCAGCGGGTGCGCGAAGGTCAGCGGCACCCCGTAGAGCACGGTGCCCCACAGCAGCGTCGCGCCCATCGCGTACGTGCCGACGACCGCGGTCGCCAGCGTGATCGGCAGGAGGATCAGGCCGAGCGGCGCGGGCGCGGCCACCAGGGTCTCCAGCGTGCCGAGCCAGCGCTGGTTCTGCACCGCCCCTCCCGAGCCGAACAGCACCGACGACCAGATCCCCATCAGGCCCGCGCCGACGGACGCTTCGAGCAGCCGCTCGGGGTGGTCCGCGGCGCGGAAGAGATAGACGGCCAGCGTCGCGTAGACGACCGGGACGATGACGGCGAAGGTGATCTCCAGCGGGGAGCGCGACATGTAGGAGACATGCGTGCGGACGCCGACGGCGATGAGGCGCAGGGCTCGGCGCGTCGCGCGCATCACGCGGCCACCTCGGGGAGCGGCGTTTCGGCGCCGTTGTCGGCCTCACGGGTGCCGGGTTCTCGGTGGGTGATGGCGGCTCCTTGGGTGTCGAATTCGCCGCGGGTGCCGGATTCGCCATGGGCGCCGGCGGCTTCCGACGCTCCCTCCACGATCGCCACGTAGGCGTCCTCCAGGGTGGGTTCGCGGCTGGTGATCCGGCCGAGCCGGACACCGTCGAGGGCCCCGAGCACGGGTCCGTGCAGATCGGCGTCGCGCTCCGCCTGGACGGTCAGCACCTGGACATGGCCGCGGTCCTCGACGGCGACACCGCGTACGCCCGGCAGCGCCCGGATGCCCACCAGATGCTCCTCGGCCGCCCCGTACGCCTCGATCTCGGTGACCGCACGCTCCTGGACGCGTGCCTTCAGCCGCTCCGGGGTGTCGAGCGCGCGGATCTCACCGCCCGCGATGACGGCGATGCGGTCGCACAACTCGTCGGCCTCGGCCATGTAGTGGGTGGTGAGCAGCACGGTCGTGCCGCCCGCCCGCAGGTCCGCGACGGTGCGGCGCAGTTCGCGGGCGGCGACCGGGTCGACGCCGATCGACGGCTCGTCGAGGAACAGCACCTCGGGCCGGTGCAGCAGCCCGCGGGCGATGTGCAGGCGCTGGCGCATGCCGCGCGAGTACCCCTCGACGCGTTCGCGCTCGCGGCCGGTCAGCCCGGTGAGGTCGAGGAGTTCGGCGATCCGGCGCTTCTGCTCACGGGGTTCGACGCCGTACAGCTCGGCGAAGTAGCGGAGGTTGTCGAGCGCGGACAGGCGCTCGTACAGGCCCCGGTCGCCGCCGAAGACGTAGCCGATCCGGCGGCGTACGGCGACGGGGTCGGTGGCGACGTCATGGCCGAGGACGCGGGCCGCGCCGCCGGTGGGCAGCAGCAGGGTGTTGAGCATCTTGATGGTGGTGGTCTTGCCCGCGCCGTTGGGGCCGAGCAGCCCGAACAGCTCGCCGCGCCGCACCTGGAAGGTGACTCCGCGGACGGCCTCGGTCTCGGTGGTGCGCGGGCGCAGCCATCCGGTGCGGGAACGGTAGGTGCGCCGCAGTTGGTGCGCGTCGATTGCCAGCATGCGGGCGACGCTACGAAGCGGGGGCGGGCGCCGGCGACTGATTCGGTGACCCCCGAATCGTCACCCCGGCCGACCCGGCGGGCCGGAGCCCGGCCGTCAGGAGACGGCTTTGAGCACGTTCTCCCCGCTGAGCAGTGCGAGCAGCGCCCGGCCGGTGTCCGTGAGCTGGTAGTAGACGCTGCGGCCGACCCGGTGGCGGCTGACGACGTCGGCCTCGGCGAGCACGGACAGGTGCTCCGAGACCGTCGAGGGCGCCAGTCCCAGCCGGTCGGCGAGGCCGGCCGTGGTGAGCGGCGCGGCCAGCTCCCGCAGCACGGTGGCCCGCCCGCGGCCGAGCAGCGCGCCGAGCCGGTCGTCGGTGCGCTCCTCGGGCTCGTCGCGCAGCGCGCCCGCGCCGCGGGCCTGGAACGAGACGGCCATGACGCCCGGGTCGTCGGTGGAGTACAGCCGGCAGCCCTCGGCGAAGACCAGCGGCACCAGCAGCAGACTGCGCTCCCCCGCCCGGTAGTCGGCCTCGATGTGCTTGGTCAGTTCCAGGACGGGCGGGTTCCAGCGGGCGCGGGCCTCCAGGCCGGCGAAGAGCGCGTCGACGCCTTCGGTGGCGAACGTCCGGGCCCGGATGAGGACCTCGTCCTCGACCAGCCGGCGCATGACCGGCCAGTGCGGTTCGAGGACGGCGTACCAGTAGGCGGCGTAGGCGTCGGCGAGCTCGCCGCAGGCGCGCCGCGGATCGTCGAGGTACGGGCGGTACAGCTCGGGCAGCCCGTCGGGGAAGTGCTCGGCGATCTGCAGCTGCACGGTTTCGCGCGTGGTGGCGCGCAGCACGTCCAGTTCCGCCTCGACCGAGCCGGTGCCGAGCGGCCGCGGCAGCATGAAGTCGGGGAAGCCGAGCGGGCCGTTCAGCAGGGCGCGCAGCGGTTCCGTCCGGTCGTCGGACGCCAGGACGTGCCGGGCCCGGCCGACCCATTTGCGGTACGGCCAGGACGGTTCCCGGCCCGGCTTCGTCAGGTGCAGGCTGCAGAACGCGTCCCACAGCGGACTCATGGCGATGCGTGTGCGGCCGAGCGACGCCTCGTCGAGTTCTATGCGGATCACCCTCGCATTCTGCCCCGGGCGGGACGTGCACTCGGGCGAGCTGGAAAGATGTGCGGCGTCGACCGAAAACCGATGTGTCCGACGCCCGACGTTTCTCAGCAGGGGGAGCCACCCGCCATGTCCGACCAGAACCCGTACGGCCAGCCGCAGGACCCGCAGCAGCAGCCGGGCGCGGCATACGGCTACCCGCAGTACGGCCAGCCGCAGCAGCCCCCGCAGAACCCGTACGGCCAGCCGGCCGGCGGCCAGCCCGGATACGGCTACCCGCAGCAGCCGGGCATGCAGCCCGGCTACGCGCAGCCCGGCGCGTACACCGGCGACCCGGCCGCCCCGTACGGCTACGACCCCTACGGCCGCCCGTACTCCGACAAGTCGAAGGTGACGGCGGGGCTGCTCTCGCTGTTCCTGGGCGGCTTCGGCGTGGGCCGGTTCTACACCGGTCACATCGGCATGGCGCTCGGCCAGCTCTTCACGCTCGGCGGCTGCGGCATCTGGTCGCTGATCGACGGCATCATCCTGCTGACGGGCAACAACAACACCGACTCGCAGGGTCGCGTCCTGCGTGGCTGAAACCCGACTGCGGCCGACCGCCGGCCGGGTGCGACGTCTCGTCTCGCACCCGGCCTCGGTCCCGCTCGCGCTCCTCGCGGGCGCCGGGTACCTCTGGACGACCAACCCGCACGAGCCGGGGCACCTGTTGCCGCGCTGCCCGTTCAACTGGGCGACCGGGCTGCTCTGTCCCGCGTGCGGTGCGACGCGCATGGTCTATGACCTGATGCACGGCGATCTGCCCGGCGCATTCCATGACAACGCGGCCCTGTTCGTGCTCGCGCCGGTGGGCCTGTTCCTCTACGGCCGGTGGCTGGCGGAGGGGCTGCGCGGCCGGACGTACCGGCCGGTGATCCCGGGCCGGTACCAGGCGGTCCTCATCGCCGGGGCGCTGGTCTGGGGTGTACTGCGCAACATCAACTAGCACATCTCTGATCACGTTTTCATGAAGTCCGGTCAAATGATGTGACTACCGACAGGCGTTGCTGCCAGGATCAGGCCACGCATCGGGGGGCGGGGCACCTACGCACGTCCCTTTGGTGTTTCGTCCCCAACGCAAGGAGCCATCCATGGCCACGCCCACGCCCGACGCCCCGTTCGGTTACGACCCGCAGGGTCGTCCGCTGTCGGACAAGTCCAAGATCACCGCGGGACTGCTGCAGCTCTTCCTCGGCACCCTCGGCATCGGGCGCTTCTACACCGGCCACACGGGCATGGCCCTCGGCCAGCTGTTCACCCTCGGCGGCTGCGGCATCTGGTCGTTCATCGACGCCATCATCTTCTTCACCAGCAAGGACCGCACCGACTCCAACGGTCGTGTGCTGCAGGGCTAGTCCCTGGTCCCGCTGATCGCTCCGCCTCGGCCCGCTCCCCTTACTCCGCTCGGGAGCGGGCCGAGGTGTGTCCGGCGCGCATCAGTGCCCACCGGGGTCCGGTCAGTTCTCCACCGGGTCCAGGAACGCCTGCTCGACGAGGAGCCGGATCGAGTCCGGCGTACGGTCGCGCAGTATCACCGGGTCCTCCCCCAGCAGCTGCGCGATGGCGTCGAGGATCCGGCCCGCCGGCAACGTCCCGTCGCACACGCCCGCGAAGCCCGCGCCGACCGTGTCGACCTTGGTGGCGCGCCGCATCCCGCGGTTGGCACGCAGCACCACGTGCTCGGGGTCCTCGGCGCCCGGCAGCCCCACCTGCTCCTGCACCACCTCGTCGGCGAGCCGGAAGCGCGCCTCCAGCAGCGCCGCGTCGTCGTGCGTGCGGAGGAAGTCCTGGCGGACGAACCAGTCCTTGATGTGCGCGCCCAGCGGCTGCTCCACCGGGTGCGGCCATTCCTCGGCGGTGATCGCCGGCCGGTCGGATCCGGACTTGCGGAGGGTGATCCAGCCGAAGCCGATGCCCTTGACCTTGCGCTGCTCGAACTCGTCCAGCCAGGCGTCGTACCGGGCCGCGTACCGCTCGGGGTCGTCGCGGTGGTCGCCGCCGTCGCGCAGCCACAGCTCGGCGTACTGGGTGATGTCCTGGACCTCGCGCTGCACGATCCAGGCGTCGCAGCCGCGCGGCACCCAGCCGGCCAGCCGTTCCCGCCAGTCCTCGCCCTCGGTGTGCTGCCAGTTGGCGAGGAGCTGGCAGTAGCCGCCGTCGTTGAGGTGCGCGGCGGACTGCTGGACGAGGGTGCGGCACAGGTCGTCGCCCCGCATCCCGCCGTCGCGGTACGTGAAGCGGCCCGCCGGGGAGATGACGAACGGCGGGTTGGACACGATCAGGTCGTAGCGGTCCTCACCGACCGGCTCGAAGAGGCTGCCCTGCCGCAGATCGGCCTCCGGCGCGCCGGAGAGCGCGAGGGTGAGCCGGGCGAAGTGCAGGGCGCGCGCGTTCACATCGGTCGCGGTGACGCGGGTGGCGTGCCGGGAGGCGTGCAGCGCCTGGACGCCGGAGCCGGTGCCGAGGTCGAGCGCGGAGCCCACCGCGTCGCGGACGGTGAGGCCCGCCAGCGTCGTGGAGGCCCCTCCGACGCCCAGCACCAGATCGGCCCGGTCGACGCCGGGCGCCGTGCCGATGCCGCCGGCCCCACCGACGGCGCAGCCGAGGTCGGAGACGATCCACCAGTCCTCGCCGCCGTCCCCCGCGTACGGGCGGACGTCCACGGTGGCGCGCAGTTCGTCGCCGTCCCTGACCAGCCAGCCGTCGGCGAGGCACACGTCGACGGGCAGGGCGGCGCGCAGCCGCTCATGGGTCACCGGCCGCTGCAGCAGGAGGAGCCGCACCAGCGACTCCAGCGGGCTGCCGCCGCGCGTGGCGCGCAGCGCGGGCACGGTCTCGGCCCGGGACAGGGCCGCGTAGGCGGTGGCGCCGAGCAGATCGAGGCAGCCGTCGGCGGTGAAGGCGGCGGCCCGCAGGGCGTCACGCAGTTGTTCCGCGTGGTCCGGGGCGGGGAGGGGCGGGGCTTTGGAGAGGGGCGGGGTACTCACGCCCCCATTGTCGCGGAACGAGCGCGGCCCGGCGCCCCTCGGAGGGATGCCGGGCCGTGTCGGGTCCTCGGATCGGGCCCTCGGATCGGGTCAGGGACCCGCCGGGCGTGTCATGCCGACGGTCCGGTCATGCGGCCGGCCCTGTCTCATGCGGCCGGCCCCGTCATGCCGCCGGACCTGTCATGTCGCCGACGGTGAGGCTCCGGTCTTGCAGCCGGGCTGGTCGGCCATCGCCTTGCCGACCTCACCCTTGCGCAGGGTGTTGAGAGCCGTCTCCGCGGTCTTGTTGGCGGTGTCCGCCTCCGCCGAGGCGGCGGTGAGGCCGTCGGCGAACTTCCCCTGGTCCGACGTGTCGAGCCCGTCGACCTTGGTCTTCACGGACGCGTAGGCGGCCGACGCCTTGTTGAGGTCGGCGACCGTGTCCTTGTGCTGGACCTCGCCGTTGTCGGTGGGCGGCGGTCCGGCCTTGCTCACGATGTCCGCGAGGGACTTGTACGCCTCGGAGATCTGCTGGAAGGCCGCGGAATCCGCCGCCTTCACATCCGCCGGCTTGCCGTTCTTGTCGACCTTCGTGATGGCCGTGTTCGCGTCGTTGATCTTCTTGGTCTGTGCCGAGGCCTGGTCGCAGACGGTCTTCGCCCAGGCGTCCAGCTGGTCGTTCGAGTTGTCGCTGCTGCATCCCGTCAATGCCAGGAGCAGAGCGGCACCGGACAGCGCGCCCACGAGCTTCTTCTTCACCGGTTGTGTCCCTTCCATGGCTCTACGGCCCCGGAACTTACACGCCAAATGGGTGTCGACCACGAGTCCGAAGGAAGATTCATCCCCTATTGAAGCCATTTGCACCAAGGATCGTCCGGTGTCGGTACACTCGCGCACGGCGGCGGGCGGCACTCAAAAAGTGCCGCCCGCCGCCGTTCTGACGTGCCGTCGGTCCGGATCCGGGTCAGTGCGTCCCGGTCAGGAGCCGGTCAGGAGACCGACGCCGGATCGGCCGAACGTTCCGGCGTCGGCGCGTTGTTGTCGTCCCCCATCGCGATGCCACGCCGCTTGGAGTTGTAGACCGCGCCGACGATGATGGCGATCGAGACCACCGCCACCGTGATGCGGACCCCGAGGTTCGCGTCGTCGCCGTACGAGAACTTCACCACCGCCGGGGCGATCAGCAGCGCCACCAGGTTCATGACCTTGAGCAGCGGGTTGATCGCCGGTCCCGCGGTGTCCTTGAACGGGTCGCCGACCGTGTCACCGATGACGGTCGCGGCATGGGCCTCACTGCCCTTGCCGCCGTAATTCCCGTCCTCGACCAGCTTCTTGGCGTTGTCCCAGGCGCCACCGGAGTTGGCGAGGAACACCGCCATCAGGGTGCCGGTGCCGATCGCGCCCGCCAGGTACGAGGCGAGCGAGCCGACGCCGAGGGAGAAGCCGACCGCGATGGGCGCGAGGACGGCGAGCAGACCGGGGGTGGTCAGCTCGCGCAGCGCGTCCTTGGTGCAGATGTCGACGACCTTGCCGTACTCCGGCAGCTCGGTGCCGTCCATGATCCCGGGGTGTTCGCGGAACTGCCGCCGCACCTCGTAGACCACCGAGCCCGCGGAGCGCGAGACGGCGTTGATGGCGAGACCGGAGAACAGGAACACGACGGCCGCCCCGAGCAACAGCCCGAACAGGTTGTTCGGCTGCGAGATGTCGAGGCTGAGCCATCTCATGTCGGACACGGAGATATGGGCGCCCGCGACCGCGGTGTCGATCGCCTCCTTGAACGCGCCGAAGAGCGCGGTCGCGGCGAGCACCGCCGTGGCGATGGCGATGCCCTTGGTGATCGCCTTGGTGGTGTTGCCGACCGCGTCCAGGTCGGTGAGCACCTGGGCGCCCTCGCCGTGCACGTCCCCGGACATCTCCGCGATGCCCTGGGCGTTGTCGGAGACCGGACCGAAGGTGTCCATGGCCACGATGACGCCGACCGTGGTGAGCAGGCCGGTGCCGGCCAGTGCGACGGCGAACAGCGCGAGCCACACCGAGGTGCCGCCGAGCAGGAACGCCCCGTAGACCGACAGCCCGATCAGCACCGCCGAGTAGACCGCCGACTCCAGGCCGATGGCGATGCCGGCGAGGACCACGGTGGCCGCGCCGGTCAGCGAGGACTTGCCGATGTCCTGGACGGGACGCCGGCTGGTCTCGGTGAAGTAGCCGGTGAGCTGCTGGATGAGCGCGGCGAGCACGATGCCGATGGCGACGGCGACGAGCGCGAGGACCCGTGGGTCGCCCGAGTGGCCGGCGATGTCGGCCGGGACGCCCTTCAGCTCCGCGTAGGTGGCCGGGAGGTAGAGGTAGACCGCCACGGCGACGAGCACCATCGAGATGACGGCGGAGATGAAGAAGCCGCGGTTGATGGCGGTCATCCCGCTGCGGTCGGAGCGGCGCGGCGCGACGGCGAAGATGCCGATCATCGCGGTGAGCACGCCGATCGCGGGGATGAGCAGCGGGAAGGCCAGCCCGGCGTCGCCGAACGTCACTTTGCCCAGGATGAGTGCGGCCACCAGGGTGACGGCGTAGGACTCGAAGAGGTCGGCTGCCATACCGGCGCAGTCACCGACGTTGTCGCCCACGTTGTCCGCGATGGTCGCGGCATTGCGCGGGTCGTCCTCGGGGATGCCCTTCTCGACCTTGCCGACCAGGTCGGCGCCCACGTCGGCGGCCTTGGTGAAGATGCCGCCGCCGACACGCATGAACATCGCGAGCAGGGCCGCGCCGAATCCGAAGCCCTCCAGCACCTTGGGCGCGTCGGCCTTGTAAAGGAGCACGACGACCGAGGCGCCCAGCAGACCGAGGCCCACCGTGAACATGCCGACCACACCACCGGTGCGGAAAGCGATCTTCATCGCGCGGTGCGAGACATCGGTCAGATCCGCTTTCGGCTCGCCGGGCGCGGGCGTGGCCGCCCGTGCGGCGGCCGCCACGCGCACATTGGCGCGCACCGCCAGCCACATGCCGACATAGCCGGTGACCGCCGAGAACACGGCGCCCACGAGGAAGAACACCGAACGGCCGATTCGCTGCGAAGTGTTGTCCGAAGGCAACAGCATGAGCAGGAAGAACGCCACCACGGCGAAGATCCCCAGCGTACGGAACTGCCGTGCGAGGTAGGCGTTCGCGCCTTCCTGCACGGCAGCAGCGATGCGCTTCATGCTGTCGGTGCCCTCGTCCGCCGAGAGCACTTGACGTACCAGCACTCCGGCGAGCGCCAGTGCCGCCAGTGCGACGACCACGATGATCAGTACGAGATTCCGGTTGCCGTCGGTCAGTACCGGCCCCGCGGCCAGTGCCTGAGCGATGTCGTGCGTGTGAGGGGTAAGTGGCCCCGCCATTCGTCCTCCTTGACGTTTGGCGCATGGGCGCGCGGCTCCTGCGACTCCCACAGCCGCGACGCTCAGCGAGCTGAGCAAAGATGGACGGATTGTAGGGAGCGGGACTAGATCAAAACAGTGCGCTGGATCAGAATTCGCCTGTGTCGGGGAAGCCGGAATTCCCCTCGGGCGCGTAAACCACCGAATGCGGTGAAGAATCGGGCACGGGGGAAGGCGCGGGGAAGGCATGCGGAAGACGCCGCGAAGGCAGCACCAGGGCAGCATGCGGGCAGCGCGGAGGCAGCCGGGGCCGGCGCGCGGGCGGCGTCATGACGACGGCGCCGGGCAGCGCTAGGAGGGCCGCCGCGGGGGCCCGTTCCGCCCGTCGCGAATGAGCGATACGGGTGAGGCGCGTGCTGCCGGTGCTGCGGGTGAGTCGTCCGGTTCGGGAACGGCCGGAGCAGGTCCTAGGGGAGCACGACAGCGGACGCCGTCGGCCAGCTCATGCGGATGATTCCGCCGTGCTCGCCAACGGTGACCTCGACGTCGTCGACCAGACCGCTGATGACGGCCAGGCCCATCTCGCCCTCGTCGTCGGAGTCATCGGCGCCGGACGCGCGCGCCGACGGGACGGAGCCCGCCGGTGAACCCGGTGCCTCGTCGCCGACCTCGATGGAGAATTTCTTCTCCTCCTCGGTCAGCAGCACCCGCACGGGCCGGTCCACGCCGTTGCTCAGGTGCAGGCCGACAGCTCGGCTGCACGCCTCGCCCACGGCAAGCCGCACCTCGTCAAGGACTGCCTCGTCCACCCCCGCCCGGCGCGCTACCGCAGCCGCTACGAGCCGTGCGGTGCGCACGTGCTCGGGCTGAGCGCTGAAGAGCAGTTCTACGGTGGGCATGGCCTCCCCCTCGCTCCTATGGGTGGGCATCACAGGGGTCCGGGCGACGAAACCGCCCGGTACCCCCGTCCTGCGACGATCGGGATGATCAGTCGTTCGCCGCGACAGCCTCGTCGACCGAGGTGTGGATCGGGAACACCTTGGTCAGGCCAGTAATCCGGAAAATCTTAAGAATGCGCTCCTGATTGCATACCAGGCGCAGCGAGCCTTCGTGAGCACGCACCCGCTTGAGACCGCCGACCAGTACACCCAGACCGGTGGAGTCGAGGAAATCGACTCCCTCCATGTCCACAACCAGGTGATAACTGCCGTCGTTCACCAGCTCTACCAGCTGCTCACGCAGCTTGGGCGCGGTGTACACATCAATCTCGCCGCCGACCTCGACGACCGTACGGTCGCCAACGGTTCGAGTCGACAGGGACAGGTCCACGGATCCTCCAGCACCTTGCATCGAGCGGCGTCGCCCCCGGGGACCTCCCCGCCGAAGGGGAGGGGACGGATCGGCAGCCGCGATGGCATTCAATCACTTCACAGCGGGCCAGCACGACGCCTTCCTGCGATTGTCCGTCACGCCGGTGACACACTGAGTGCCGATGGCTAAGGATCAACTTCCGCAGTCGGCGCACGGCCGGCCGTCCCCCCGCACCGTTCTCGAGCGGCTCGCCACGGGGGCAGGCCGAGCCGCACGCATCACCCATACGGAGCACTTGCCCCCGCGGGTCGGTCGCCATGCCGATTGGCCTGATCAGATCCGTCCGGAGGTGCTGGAGGCCATCCGGGCGGCCGGTATCGCCCGTCCCTGGGAGCACCAGGCGCTCACCGCAGGACACGCGATGCGCGGCCAGTCGGTGGTCGTCGCCACCGGAACCGCCTCCGGCAAGTCCCTCGCCTACCTCGCCCCGGTCCTCAGTGCCCTCCTGGACGGCTCGGAGGCTCCGAACGGCCGTGGGGCCACCGCGCTCTATCTGGCGCCCACCAAGGCCCTCGCAGCGGATCAGCGGCGGGCGGTCGCCGCGCTCGCAGAACCGCTCGGTTCGGCGATCCGTCCCGCGCTCTACGACGGCGATACTCCATTCGAGGAACGCGAGTGGGTCCGCCAGTACGCCACGTACGTCCTCACCAACCCCGACATGCTGCACCGCGGCATCCTTCCCGCCCACGCCCGCTGGGCCTCGTATCTGCGCCGGCTGCGGTACGTCGTCATCGACGAGTGCCACACCTACCGGGGTGTCTTCGGCTCCCACGTTGCCCAGGTGCTGCGGCGGCTGCGGCGGCTGTGCGCCCATTACGGCGCCGATCCGGTCTTCGTACTCGCCTCCGCCACCGCCGCCGATCCCGCGGCCGCTGCCGGCCGTCTCACCGGCGTCCAGGTCGTGGAGGTCACCGACGACGCCTCTCCCCGTGGCGAACTGGCCTTCGCCCTCTGGGAACCGCCGCTGACGGAGATGAGCGGCGAGCACGGCGCGCCCGTCCGCCGCACCGCCACCGCCGAGTGCGCCGACCTCCTCACCGACCTCGTCGTCCAGGGCACCCGCACCGTCGCCTTCGTCCGCTCCCGGCGGGCCGCCGAGCTGATCGCCCTGATCGCCCAGGAGAAACTGGCCGCCGTCGACGCCTCGCTGCCCTCCCGGGTCGCCGCCTACCGCGGCGGCTACCTCGCCGAGGAGCGCCGCGCCCTCGAACGCGATCTGCACTCGGGCCGGCTCCTCGGCCTGGCCTCCACCACCGCCCTGGAACTGGGCGTCGACGTCTCCGGGCTCGACGCCGTCCTGCTGGCCGGCTATCCCGGCACGCGTGCCTCGATGTGGCAGCAGGCGGGCCGCGCCGGGCGCGCCGGACAGGGCGCGCTCGCCATCCTCGTGGGCCGCGACGACCCGCTCGACACCTATCTCGTCCACCACCCCGAAGCGATCTTCCAACGCCCGGTGGAATCCACCGTCCTGGACCCCGACAACCCCTACGTCCTCGCCCCCCATCTGTGCGCCGCCGCGGCCGAGCTCCCGCTCACCGACGACGATCTGACGCTCTTCGGCCCCGAAACCGCCGCCCTGCTCCCCCAGCTGGAGCGCCGCGGTCTGCTGCGGCGCCGGGCCGGCGGCTACTTCTGGACCCGCCGGGAGCGCGCCGCCGACCTCACCGACATCCGGGGTGCCGGCGGAAAGGCCGTCCAGGTCGTCGAGTCCGCCACCGGACGGCTGCTCGGCACCGTCGACGACGCCTCCGCCCACACATCGGTCCACGACGGCGCGGTCCACCTCCACCAGGGCCGGACGTATCTGGTCGAGCACCTGGACCTCGAGGACGCCGTGGCCCTGGTCGGCGAGGCCGACCCCGACTACTCGACGATGGCCCGTGAGACCACCTCCGTCTCCGTTCTCTCCACCGATCTGGAGGAGTCCTGGGGCGCTGCCCGCGTCCACTTCGGATCGGTCGAGGTCACCCATCAGGTCGTCTCCTTCCTGCGCCGCCGGCTGATCACCGGCGAAGTGCTCGGCGAGACCAAACTCGACCTCCCGCCACGCTCATTGCGCACCCGCGCCGTGTGGTGGACCGTCACCGACGACCAGTTGGACGCCGCGCGGATCCACCCCGAGGAGCTCCCCGGCGCCCTGCACGCCGCCGAACACGCCTCCATCGGTCTCCTCCCGCTCTTCGCCACCTGCGACCGCTGGGACATCGGCGGCGTCTCGATCCCGCTGCACGCCGACACCGGCCTGCCCACCGTCTTCGTCTACGACGGCCACCCGGGCGGCGCGGGCTTCGCCGAGCGCGCCTTCCACACCGCCCGCGGCTGGCTCACCGCCACCCGGGAGGCCATCGCCTCCTGCGAGTGCGAGTTCGGCTGCCCCTCCTGCGTCCAGTCCCCCAAGTGCGGCAACGGCAACGAGCCCCTGGACAAACCGGCCGCCGTCCGCCTCCTGGACTGCCTGCTGGCCCGGGAGACGCCCCCGGAATCAGCTGCGGATCCAAAGGCCGATCCAGCTGTTGGCCCAGGTACGGATCCAGGTGCGGATCCAGGCGGGGATCCAGCAGCGGGCCCGGCTCCGGTCGGGGAGTGAGAGCCCGGGGAGGCGGGACCGGCACGGGAGCGGACCCGGGCCGGGCCGACGGCGGCGGTGACATCGGCGATCTCACCTGTCACCGCACACCGCACGAGCCGGGCGCCCTGTGCCGCCGCTGTCCGCGCGGCCCGCGCGCAGGCGGCGACCGGGCCGTCCAGCGCGTGGTCGGCGGCGGCGAGCGCCGCCAGGTCC